>JBKOZY010000199.1:0-4147 GCA_046726135.1 Pseudomonadota bacterium
ATCGGGCGCTGCTCCGGCGCGCTGCGGCGCCGCGCGGGATCGAGGCCGATCAGGTCAGCCTGTACCTCCTGCCGAATGCCCACGCCGTAGCCTATGCGGTGGCGGGCGGGAGCCTCATCAATCTGGTGGTGGTGGTCGCCGGTCATGGGGACGGTCACGGCTGGAGCGCACCGGCGGAGCAGGCTGAGGTGATCGCCGCCCTGCCACGGCGGGCGCCGGTCCTCGATGGGCTGCTGCACGCGGCACCGAGCTGGACGCGCTTCATGGGTGTCGACCGTCCGCCGGCAGCGCGGTGGGGCGAGGGTACGGTCACCCTGGTCGGGGATGCGGCGCATCCGGCTCTCCCCTTTCTCGCCCAGGGTGCGGCGATGGCGCTCGAGGATGCAGCGGTGCTCGGCCGGCTGGCCGGCGGCGCGCCTCTGGCGGAGACCTTTCGCGCCTATGAACGCCAAAGGCTGGCGAGAACCGCGCGCCTGACCCTGGCGGCACGGCGCCAAGGGTCTCTTTACCATCATTCCGGCCCCCTTGGCAGGCTGCGCGATCTGGTGCTGAGGCTGATTCCCGGGCCGCTCGCCATCCGGCGTCTGGACTGGCTCTATGGCTGGCATCCGCCAGACGACGTTAACGTGATCTGAAGCCTTTGCCGGCCATAATGCCGGCGGATGTCGGACGGCGTAATCCAGCTTCGCCATGCGTTCCTACGCTGGCCGTTGTGCGTCAGCGTGGTTGTCACACTGTGCGCCACCCTGATCGTTGGCAGGGCGATCTCCTCGGCACTGCATCAATCCATGGAGCTCCGCAGCATCGAGCTCGCGCGGTCGATCGATGGCGGGGCACTGATCACCCGCAATCGCGGCTATCTGCAGAATCTCGTCGCCGGCCTGAGCGCCTATGGCACGACGGCCACCGTCCTGGTGGCGCAAGGCGAGCCGGCGGTCATCGTCGCCGCCAGCAATCCGAAGCTGATCGGGACCAGCCTCGAATCCTTGGCGGATGTCGGGCTGCGCGATGCCATGGCAGCGGCGCTGCGGACCGGCAGCTTCTCCTCCAGCGCCAGGATCAGTTTCGACAGAACCGTGGCCGTGCTGCCACTGGTGCCGGCGTCGCGCCAGATCGAGGCCAGCGACCCCGTTGCGTCGTTCACCTGGTTGATCCCGGCCTGGCACTCTCAGCAATTTCCGATCAGCCCGAACGGCCTCGATCTCGTGCTCGCGCCGATCACGTCGCAACCCCATGCGCTCGTTGTCCAGGGCGATCGTGACAGCTATGGCGGCGTCATCGCGGTCGAGATGAGCCCCGGCTGGGCGCTCAGGGTCGCCAATGCCACGGTTGCGCTCATCGCCTTGCTGTTCGGGCTGAGCGCGGCCGCCATGCTCGGCTCGACCTGGGCGACTTTCAGACGGCATGTCGCCCTGCCGCTCGGCAGCCTGCGGGCGATGATCGAGCGTCAACGCTCCGGCGACCGCACGGTGCGGGCTGCCCCGACCGGAGTCGGCGATTTCGATGTGCTGGCGGACGAGTGGAACGCGCTGCTCGACGAGCAGTCGCTGGCCGAGGAAAGGCAACGCCTGTTCGCCGAACTGATGGAGCATGCCCCGGTCGGCATCGAAATCATCGATCGGAACGATCGGATCGAGCACGTCAATTCAGGCTTTCTGGCGCTGACCGGCACGACCTCCGAAGCGGTGATCGGACGCGTGGCAAGCGAGGTGGGCGCATTCTCCGGACTGTCTCCCGAACGTGCCGAAAGTGCCCGTCAGACGCTCGCACGGCGCGAAATCTGGCGCGGCGAGGTGCGGCTCACCGGTGCGGCGGGTTCGGCAAAGGTGATCGACCTGGTGCTCTGCCCGGTGCTCAATGCCAGCGGGGCGCTCGAGCGGGTGGTCGGACTCTGGCACGATATCAGCGAGCGAAACGATAACGAGCAGAAGCTGATCGCGGCCCGGCTCAGTGCCGAGGCGGCCGACCGAGCCAAGTCGGAGTTCATCTCGCTGATGAGCCACGAGCTCAGGACGCCGCTCAATTCGGTGATCGGCTTCGCCAGCATCATCGCGCGCGAACAGGTCGGTCTCGGCGGACAGCGGAGCTATCGCGAATATGGTCAGATCATCGAGACGTCGGCGACGAAGCTGCTGTCGATCATCAACACGATCATCGAGCTCAATCGGCTCGACAACGGGACGCCCGCCATCGAGGCGGAGCCATTTGCCCCGGGACTGATGGCCGCGCGGGTGATAGCCTCGCATACCGCCGAGCCGGAAGCGAAGGGCATTGCGATCACCCTCATCGATCGCAGCCGCAACGCGGCGCTGCTCGCCGATCCGCGCGCCTTCCGGAGCATTCTCGAGCACCTGCTCTCCAATGCAATCCGCTTCAACCGTCGAAAGGCTCCGAGGATCAAGGTGCGAATCACGGTGGACCGCGAAGGCCGGCTGAGCCTGGCCGTTCGCGATACCGGCATCGGCATCCCCGCCGATGCGCTGGCGCGCGTGAGCGAAGCCTTCTTCCAGGTGCGCTCGGGAGCGGCGCGGAGCCATGACGGGGTCGGCCTCGGTCTCACTCTCACAAGGGCATTGGCCGAGGCGCATGGCGCAACGCTCGCGATCGACAGCGCGCTCGGGATCGGAACCACCGTCACCGTGACCTTCCCCAGCACCCGGACCATCCGCGCGCGACGGCGGCGGGGCAAACCCGGCGGCGCAGAAGCGGCGTGACAGATCAGACACAGTGACACCTTGCCCTATTTCCGCCACGAGAAATTCCGTTGTGATGCACAAGCTGGTTGCGCGAGGGTCACGATGTCCTTCCAAAAAGTTGAAGTGGGCGCGAGGAGGATGAGCATGGCGTGGAATGGCGAGGGGGAGAACACCGTTCCGATGACGGCGCTCGGGGCAGAAACTCGGCGAGTATCGGACGAATTGCTGGCGCGCGAGGCCGATGCGCGTCGCACCCTGGTTCTGTTCGCGGCGGCATTGGCGGTGGCACTGGGAGCGGTGCTCGGCATTCTCGGCGCCGGCAGCATGGGGGTGCTCGAAATTTCCGCTGCAAGTCTACGGCTGCTGCTCGGTGGCAATCTGGGCGGGCTTGCCGGTCTCGCCGGACTGTGCGCCGCTGCCGCGCTGGTGATCAGCGGTGCAAGCTGGCTGGTGGTGCGCCAGCGCACCGCCTGACATGGCCGGCTCCGGCAAACGCGCCCTGCTGATCGTCGACGTTCAGAACGGTTTCTGCGCGGATGGCAACCTGCCGGTTCCCGGTGGCGAGGAGGTTGTGCCGGTGATCAATCGGCTGATGGCCGAGGGCGACTACGATCTCATCGTGGCGTCGCAGGACTGGCATCCACCGCACCACAAGAGCTTCGCCTCGCAGCATCCGGGCAAGAAGCCGTTCGACATGGGTTCGCTGCGCGGCAAGCCGCAGGTCATGTGGCCCGATCATTGCGTCCAGGGCACCCGCGATGCCGAGCTCCATCCTGATCTCGACACCGACCGAATTCATTTCGTTCAGCGCAAGGGGGAAGATAGCGAGACCGATAGCTACTCGGCGTTCCGCGACAATCATGCGGAGCGAACAACCGGGCTCGATCGCGAGCTGAGGCAGCGCGGCATTGGCGAGCTCGATATTTGCGGGCTGGCCACCGATTATTGCGTCAAGTTCAGCGCCCTCGACGCGGTCGCCCTGCTCCCCGGGGTGAAGGTGCGGGTGATCGAGAATGCCAGCCGGGGAATCACGCCGGAAGGAGCCGCCACGGCGTTGGCGGAGCTGCGGCAGGCCGGTGTCGAGGTGGTAACGCGATAGAGGTGCGCGGCAGAGCCGCATTCTTTGGTTATTGAAGCGATCGCAATCTCCGGCTATCAATTTCCTGATTCTGTAACCGGGGGTTTCACAATGACATTTGCGGCGGTTTCGCCGTGCTGCCTTGGCAGCACCGAGCAGGCCCAGTCACAGGGCATCGCGACTTCCTTGTCGAATCTCGTGCGCTCCATTTTCTGCAGCTGCGCCACCGAGGCCGACAAATTGGGAAATCATGCTGCCCCGGCAGAGAGGGAGGAACCGGGCAGCAAGGTGGATTCCGGCTCCGAAGAGGAAGGCCCAGTCGACTTTCTTCCCGAGGGATCATTGACCGAGGAAGCCGCGAACGAGCGACCAC
>JBKOZY010000200.1:0-3876 GCA_046726135.1 Pseudomonadota bacterium
GGAATTGACGGTATACGGCCGGACCGGGCCGCAGATCATCCGGTGATCATCGACATGTCTGCCAAGATCGAGCCGACCAACAAGTCCGAGGAAAGCGTCTGGGATCTGGTCAAGGTCATCCTCCAGGCGCTTTTGATCGCCTTTGTCGTCCGCACCTTCTTCTTTCAGCCGTTCAATATTCCCTCAGGCTCGATGATCCCGACTCTGCTGATCGGCGATTATCTCTTCGTCAACAAGCTGAGCTATGGCTACAGCAAGTATTCTTTCAATTTTTCTATCGGCTTGGGCGGCCGCGACCTGTTCAAATTCGGGCCGGTTCCGCTCGAGGGCAGAATTCTCGCCAATGTGCCGGCACGCGGCGATATCGCCGTGTTCAAACTGCCGGCCGACAATGAAACCGACTACATCAAGCGCGTGATCGGCCTGCCCGGCGACCGCATTCGGGTAACCGATGGCGTGCTCTACATCAATGATGTGGCGGTGAAGCGCGAGCGCCTGAGCGACCTCGACATGGATGCGAGCGCCGGCGTCCGCGGCCCGATCCGGCAATATCGCGAGATCCTGCCCAATGGCGTGAGCTACGTCACCTATGATCTCTGGGACCAGGGCACCGCCGACAACACCCAGGAGTTCAAGGTGCCGCCCGCCCATTATTTCATGATGGGCGACAACCGCGACAATTCGACCGACAGCCGGTTCCCGCAGGTCGGCTACGTGCCTTACGAGAACCTGGTCGGCCGCGCCACCATCATCTTCTTCTCGCACGACCCGCGCTATGCCCTCTACGAGTTCTGGGACTGGCCCTTCGCGATTCGCTGGGACCGCCTGTTCACCCTGGTTCATTGACTTGAGACGTGGCTTGAAATCCGATGCGGCGGCCATTGTTCAGGACAGAATCGGGTATCGTTTCGGCGATGTGAACCTCCTCGCCATGGCGCTCACCCATGCGAGTGCCTCCCCGGCCAAGAACGCCAACAATGAGCGATTGGAGTTTCTCGGCGACCGGGTGCTGGCACTGGCCCTGGTCGAGGAGCTCTATCATCGCCACCCCGATGCCTCCGAAGGCGAGCTCGCCCGCCGGCTCAATGCCCTGGTCCGTGCCGAGATGTGCGCCCAGGTCTTCCGCACCCTCGACATCGTCGATGTGCTGATCTCGGCGAGGAGCGCCTGGGCGAAGGCGCCGCCGACCAGCGTCAACGTGCTGGCCGACATGTGCGAGGCCCTGATCGGCGCCGTCTATCTCGACGGCGGTATCGAGGCGGCCCGCCAGTTCGTCCTCGCCGCCTGGGCGCCGCATATCGCGCTCCCGTCGGCAGCCGACAAGGACCCCAAGACGGCGCTCCAGGAATGGGCCATGGGCCACGCATTGCCGGTGCCGGTCTATGTCGAGCAGGAGCGCACCGGCCCCGATCACGAGCCGTTCTTCTCGATCCTGGTCTATCTCAAGGGCTTCGAGCCTGCTGCTGGCGGTGGACCGTCCAAGCGCCGCGCCGAGCAGGAGGCGGCCGAGAGCTTTCTCCGACGGGAAATGATCTGGAAGTGACCAACGAGAGCGAGCCTGTCAGCCGGTGCGGCTTTGCGGCAATCATCGGAGCGCCGAATGCCGGCAAGTCGACTCTGGTCAACCGGCTGGTCGGCCAGAAGATCTCGATCGTCACCCACAAGGTCCAGACCACCAGGGCGCGGCTGCGCGGCATCGCCATCGAAGGGCCGAGCCAGATCGTCTTCGTCGACACGCCGGGGATCTTCGCGCCGCGGCGCGACCTCGACCGGGCCATGGTCGAGGCCGCCTGGAGCGGCGCCGGCGATGCCGATCTCGTCATCCTGCTGGTCGACAGCCGGGCCGGTCTCAATGCCGAGGTCGAGGCGATCCTCGCAAGCCTCGACGGCGTCAAGCGCCCGCCGGTGCTCGCCCTGAACAAGGTCGATGTGGTGCGTCCCGAGACGCTGCTCGGACTGTCGCAGCGCCTCAATGAGCGCCTGCCTTTCGCTGCGACCTTCATGATCTCCGCGCTGTCCGGCTCGGGTGTCGAGGATCTGCGCCGCTACGCCGCCAATGCCATGCCCGAGGGGCCGTGGCTCTATCCCGACGACCAGATCGCCGATCTGCCGCAGCGGCTGCTCGCGGCCGAGATCACCCGCGAGAAGCTGACGGTGCGGCTGCACCAGGAGCTGCCCTATGCCCTGACGGTCGAGACCGAGAGCTGGGCCGAGCGCCCGGACGGGTCGGTCCGGATCGACCAGGTGATCTATGTCGAGCGCGAAGGACAGCGCAAGATCGTGCTTGGCAAGGATGGCCAGACCATCAAGGCGATCGGTCAGGCCGCCCGCAAGGAGATCGCCGAGGCGATCGGCCAGCCGGTGCATCTGTTCCTGTTCGTCAAGGTGCGGGAGAACTGGGCAAGCGACCCCGAGCGGCTCAAGATGATCGGGCTGGAGTAAGCCCGATGGAATGGACCGAGCAGGGCATCGTTCTCAATGTCAGGACCCATGGCGAGGCCTCGGCAATCGCCGACGAGCTGACGGAGCGCCGCGGCCGCTGGTCGGGGCTGGTGCGCGGCGGCCGCTCGCGCGCCATGCGCCCGGTGCTCCAGCCCGGCCATGTCGTGGTGGCGCGCTGGCGGGCCCGCACCGAGGATCATCTCGGCAGCTTCACGCTGGAGCCTGTCGCGCTGAGGGCCGGCGCGCTCATCGATGATCCGCTCCGCCTCGCCGGCCTCATGTCGCTGATGGCGCTGCTCAAGCTGCTGCCCGAGCGCGAGCCGCATCCCCGCATCCATGATGCGCTGCTCATCACTCTCGATGCTCTCTGCGATGACGGCATCTGGCCGGCCGTCCTCGTCCGCTTCGAGCTCGGCCTGCTCGACGAGCTGGGCTACGGCCTCGACCTGGCGTGCTGCGCCGTCACCGGCACCACCGAGGAGCTGATCTATGTTTCGCCCAAGACCGGCCGCGCCGTCAGCCGCGCCGCCGGCGAGCCCTGGAAGGACCGGTTGCTGCCGCTGCCGGGTTTCCTCCGCGGCGACCGCGACGCTCCCCCGACGCCTGCCGACATCCGCGACGGATTACGGCTCAGCGGCTTCTTCCTCGACCGCTTCCTGCTGCAGCCGCGCGGCCTCGCGCTGCCGGACAGCCGCGCCCGCATCCTTGCTCATCTCGAAGCGGCAACCATAGGATGACCCGATCCATGCTCGGCCGCCTCAACCATGTCGCCATCGTCGTCCCCGACCTCAGGGCCGGGATCGCCGTCTATCGCGATCTGCTCGGCGCCACGGTGTCGGAGCCTCAAGGCCAGCCGGACCACGGCGTGACGGTGGTGTTCGTCGAGCTGCCCAACACCAAGGTCGAGCTGCTCGAACCGCTCGGCGACAACTCGCCGGTCAAGGGCTTCCTCGAGCGCAATCCGGCGGGCGGCATCCACCATCTCTGCTACGAGGTCGCCGACATCATCGCCGCCCGCGACCGCCTGACCGCTGCCGGCGCCCGCGTGCTCGGCAGCGGCGAGCCCAAGATCGGCGCTCATGGCAAGCCGGTGCTTTTCCTTCACCCGAAGGACTTCGCCGGCACCCTGATCGAGCTCGAGGAGGTGTGAGCCGCCATGAGCCTCGTCACCGGGCTGGCGATCTACTTCATCATCTGGTGGGTCACCCTGTTCGCCGTGCTGCCCTGGGGCGTCAAGAGCGCCCATGAAAGCGGTGTCAAGGTCGAGCAGGGCCATGCCGATGCCGCCCCGGTCAATCCCCGTCTCGGGGTGAAATTCACCGTCACCAGCGTCATTGCCGGCGTCATTTTCCTGTTCGTCTGGTGGCTGATCACCCGCTCGGGGCTCACCCTCGACGATGTGCCGTTCATGCCCCAATTGCGGCCATCCTGAGC
>JBKOZY010000201.1:0-3118 GCA_046726135.1 Pseudomonadota bacterium
TCATGGCGGTCGGCGCGGGCTCCTCAACGCCATGATCGAGATCCGAAACGACCTCATCACCGAAGAGGCCGGGCAGTCTGCCTGGGCCGGGCGGCTGGCCCAGGTCCTGAGCAGCAGCGGCCCGGCCTGAAGCAGTTCCAAGAGAGGGTATCATGCAGGCACTACTGAGCTTGAGCGAGCTCGAGGCAGCGGTCGAGGCTCAAACCATCGACACCGTCGTCGCGGCCTTTCCGGACATGCAGGGACGGCTGGTCGGCAAGCGCTTCCATGCCGGTTATTTCTGCGAGAGCGCGCATGAGGAGACGCATGGCTGCAACTACCTGCTGGCCTGCGACATCGACATGGAGCCGGTCCCCGGCTATCAGGCGGCAAGCTGGCAGAAGGGCTATGGCGATTTCGTGCTCAAGCCCGATATCGCCACGATGCGGCGCATCCCGTGGCTCGAGGGCACGGCCCTTGTCATCTGCGATCTGCTCGATCACGACCATGGGCTTCTCGAGCATGCGCCGCGCAGCATGCTGAAGCGCCAGCTCAAGCGCCTCGAGGCGATGGACATGATGGCGATGATGGCCTCCGAGCTCGAGTTCTTCCTGTTCGACGAGAGCTATGACAGCGCCGGCGCCAAAGGCTATCGCGGGCTCAAGACCGCCGGCAATTTCATCCAGGACTATCACATCCTCCAGACCACCAAGGAGGAGGCGGTGATGCGGGCGATCCGCAACGGTCTCCATGCGGCGGGCATCCCGGTCGAGAATTCCAAGGGCGAATGGGGACGCGGCCAGGAGGAGATCAATGTGCGCTATGCGCCGGCGCTCGACATGGCGGATCGCCATGTGATCCTGAAGAATGGCTGCAAGGAGATCGCCTGGGCGCATGGCAAGGCCATTACCTTCATGGCCAAATGGGATTACGGCCAGGCCGGCAACTCGGCCCATATCCATCAGTCGCTATGGTCGAGCGACGGCAAGGGGGCGCTGTTCGCCGACCCGTCGGCCGAGCACGGCATGTCGCTGCTGATGCGCCAGTATATGGCGGGGCTGCTCGGCCATGCGCGCGAGATCTCCTATTTCCTGGCGCCCTATATCAACTCCTACAAACGCTTCCAGGCGGCGACCTTCGCACCGACGCGGGCGGTGTGGAGCTTCGACAACCGCACCGCCGGGTTCAGGCTGTGCGGCGCGGGGAGCAAGTCGGTGCGCATCGAATGCCGGATGGGCGGCGCCGATCTCAATCCGCATCTCGCCTTCGCGGCGCTGCTCGCGGCAGGGCTCGACGGCATCGAGCAGACAATGGAGCTCGAGGCGCATTTCGAGGGCGATGCCTATGTCGGGCGCGAGCTCAGGGAAATTCCGAAGACGCTGCGCGAGGCGATGCGGCTGCTCGATGAGTCGGCGTTCCTCAGAAAGGCGTTCGGCGACCGAGTGATCGACCATTATGTGCACACGGCCTATTGGGAGCAGCTCGAATATGACCGGCGCATCACCGACTGGGAGCTGAAGCGCGGCTTCGAGCAATATTGAGGGGTTTGGCAATGGTCGCCGCCAATTTCAACTTCCCGACCAGCATCCGCTTCGGTGCCGGCCGGGTGAAGGATCTGCCGACGCTCTGCCGCGAGGCCGGCATCGCCGCACCGCTCCTGGTCACCGATCCGGCGCTCGCCGCGATGGCCATGACAAAGGAGGTCGCGGCCGATCTCGATGCGGCGGGGCTCAAGGTCCGGGTGTTCTCAGATGTCCGCTCCAATCCGGTGGCGGACAATGTCGCGGCGGGCGTCAAGGCCTATCGCTCCGGCCGCCATGACGGCGTCATCGCCTTTGGCGGCGGCTCGGCGCTCGATGTCGGCAAGGTGGTGGCGTTCATGCAGGGCCAGTCGCGGCCGATGTTCGATTTCGAGGATGTCGGCGATTGGTGGACGCGCGCCAACGCCAGGGCGATCGCGCCGGTGATCGCGGTGCCGACGACGGCCGGCACCGGCTCGGAGGTCGGTCGCGCCGGGGTGATCACCCAGCCCGAAACTCATGAGAAGAAGGTGATCTTCCACCCCGCCATGATGCCGCGATTCGCCGTGCTCGATCCGGCGCTGACGGTGGGGCTGCCGGCGAAGCTCACCGCGGCCACCGGCATGGATGCGCTTGCCCACAATCTCGAGGCCTATTGCGCGCCGTTCTGGCATCCGCTCGCCAAGGGGGTGGCGCTCGAGGGCATGCGGCTCGTCAGGGAGAACCTGCCCGAGGCGGTGCACGCCCCGGCCAATCTTCAAGCCCGCGGCGAGATGCTGGTGGCCTCGGCGATGGGCGCCACCGCCTTTCAGGGCGGGCTCGGCGCGATCCATGCGCTGTCGCATCCGCTGGGCGGGCTCTATGACGCGCATCATGGGCTGCTCAACGGCATCATCATGCCCTATGTGGTGGTGGCGAACCGCAAGAAGATCGAGCCGGCGATCGAGCGCGCCGCCGCCTATCTCGGCATTCGCGGCCGGTTCGACGGCTTCGTCGATTGGATCGTCAAGCTGCGCCGCGCCATCGGCATTCCGCACAGCCTCGGCGAGATCGGCATCGACACCAAGCGGACCGCCGAGGTCGCCGCGATGGCGGTGAAGGACCCGACCCATGGCGGCAATCCGATCGCCTTCAGCGAGAAGCAGTATCAGAGCCTGCTCAAGCGCTGCATCCGGGGGGAGCTGTGAGGGTAGGCAGTCGGCATAAGGCAAATAGGCAGTCAGTGCTGCTCTTGCCTACTGCCTACTGCCTAACCCCTGACCTCATAGCCATACTCCGCCGCCATGGCGGTGAGGAACTCGAACAGGCTCTCGGCGAAGCTGCGGAACACCAGAAGCTCGAAGACGTCGGGCGTGGTCTGCGTGAGATGGACGCCGACATGGGCCATCTGGGTCATCGCCACCTGGCCGGGGCGGAAGCGGGTCGGATGGAGGTCCACCGCGGTGCCCTTGGCGAGAACGGCGCGGGCCCGCGGACCGGCGATGACGATGGCCACCCGCCCGTGGCTCTGGTCGACGAGCGATGCGGCCTCGGCGAGCGCGGTCGTCAGACGCTGATGGAGATTGCCATCGCGTCCGCTCTCGGCGATGGCGAGCCATTGCTCAGGCCCGGCCCAGCGC
>JBKOZY010000202.1:0-8806 GCA_046726135.1 Pseudomonadota bacterium
GCCTTCAGCGCCTGGTACGAGATGTTTCCCCGCTCGCAGTCCCCTTCCGCCGGCCGGCACGGCACCTTCGACGACGTGATCGCCCGCCTGCCTTATGTCCGCGATCTCGGCTTCGACGTGCTCTACTTCCCGCCGATCCACCCGATCGGCCACAGCAATCGCAAGGGCAAGAACAACGCGCTCAGCGCCGCGCCCGGCGAGCCCGGCAGCCCCTATGCCATCGGCTCCGAGGCGGGCGGGCATGAGGCGATCCACCACGAGCTCGGCACGCTCGACGACTTCCGGCGCCTGATCGATGCCGCGGCAGCCCTGGGGATCGAGATCGCCCTCGACTTCGCCATCCAATGCTCGCCCGATCATCCATGGATCAAGGAGCATCCGGAATGGTTCGACTGGCGACCCGATGGCAGCCTCAAATACGCCGAGAACCCGCCGAAAAAATACGAGGACATCGTCAATGTGCACTTCTACGGCACGGCGGTCCCGGCGCTGTGGCTCGCCTGGCGCGACATCGTTCTCCTATGGGTCAGCCGCGGCGTGAAGATCTTCCGGGTCGACAACCCGCACACCAAGCCGTTCCCCTTCTGGGAATGGCTGATCGGCGAGGTGCAAGAGCATCATCCCGAGGTGATCTTCCTGTCGGAGGCCTTCACCCGGCCGAAGCCGATGCGCTATCTCGCCAAGCTCGGCTTCACCCAGTCCTACACCTATTTCACCTGGCGCACCGCCAAGCAGGAGATGATCGACTACATTCTCGAGCTGACCCGCTCCGAGGTCCGCGACTATCTCAGGCCGAACTTCTTCACCAACACGCCGGACATCAATCCCTACCACCTGCAGACCGGCGGGCGGCCGGCATTCCGCACGCGCCTCGTCATGGCGGCGACGCTGGTCAACTGCTACGGGATCTACAATGGCTTCGAGCTGTGCGAGGCCCGCCCGATCGCCGGCAGGGAGGAATATCTCGACAGCGAGAAATACGAGATCAAGGCCTGGGACTGGGACCGGCCGGGAAACATCAAGGACGACATCAGGCTGATCAACCGCCTGCGCCGCGACCACCCGGCGCTCCGGGCCTACCGCAATATCGAGTTCTACAATGCCTGGAACGACCACATCCTGTATTATGGCAAGAGAACGGCAGACCGCTCCGATTTCCTTCTGATTGCGGTCAATCTTGATCCCCATAACCCCCAGGGTGCACATTTCGAGGTGCCGCTCTGGGAGTTCGGTCTGCCGGACGAGGCCTCAATCGGGGTCGAGGACCTCCTAAGCGGGCGGTCGTTCCGATGGCAGGGGAAAGTCCAGCACATGTGGCTTGACCCGCAGGAAAGACCCTACGCGATCTGGCGCCTCTCGGAATGAGGAGCTTGGCGTGGATACGACGGCAGAAGCGAAAATTGGGTCTCAGGAGCTTATCGATCGTTCTGTAACCGATTGGTACAAGGACGCCATCATCTATCAGCTCCACGTCAAGGCCTTTCAGGACTCGACGGGCGACGGCGTCGGCGACTTCGCCGGCCTGATCCAGCGCCTCGACTATATCGAGAGCCTGGGGGTCAACACGGTATGGCTCCTGCCCTTCTACCCCTCGCCCCTCAAGGATGACGGCTACGACATCGCCGACTACCAGGCGATCAACCCGAACTATGGCGACATGGAGCAGTTCGAAGGCTTCATCGCCGAGGCGCACCGGCGCGGCATGCGGGTGATCACCGAGCTCGTGATCAACCACACCTCCGATCAGCATCCCTGGTTCGAGCGGGCGCGGGCCGCCTCGGAAGGATCGAGCGAGCGCGACTTCTATGTGTGGAGCGACACCGACACGCGCTACCGCGGCACCCGCATCATCTTCATCGACACCGAGAGCTCCAACTGGACCTGGGACCCGGTGGCCAAGGCCTATTTCTGGCATCGCTTCTACTCGCACCAGCCGGATCTCAACTTCGAAAATCCACGCGTGTTCGACGAGGTCGCCAAGGCGCTGCGCTTCTGGCTCGACAAGGGTGTCGATGGTTTGCGACTCGACGCCGTGCCCTATCTCTGCGAGCGCGAGGGCACCAACAACGAGAACCTGCCCGAGACCCATGATGTGCTGCGCCGCGTGCGCGCGACGATCGACGACAGCTATCCCGACCGCATGCTCCTCGCTGAGGCCAATCAGTGGCCGGAGGACACCAGGCCCTATTTCGGCGACGGCGACGAATGCCACATGGCGTTCCACTTCCCGCTGATGCCGCGCATGTATATGGCGCTCGCCCAGGAGGATCGTCACCCGATCACCGACATCCTGCGCCAGACGCCGGAGATCCCCGAAAGCTGCCAATGGGCGATCTTCCTGCGCAATCACGACGAGCTGACGCTCGAGATGGTGACCGACGAGGAGCGCGACTATCTCTGGCGGGTCTACGCCACCGACAGCCGGGCGCGGCTCAATCTCGGCATTCGCCGCCGGCTCGCCCCGCTCATGGGCAACGACCGCCGCAAGATCGAGCTGATGAATGCGCTGCTCATGTCGATGCCCGGAACGCCGGTCATCTATTATGGCGACGAGATCGGCATGGGCGACAACATCTATCTCGGCGACCGCGACGGAGTGCGCACCCCCATGCAATGGTCGGCTGACCGCAATGGCGGCTTCTCGCGGGCCGACCCGCAGCGCCTTTATCTGCCGGTCATCATGGACCCGATCTATGGCTATCAGGCGCTCAATGTCGAGGCCGAGCAACGCGACTCGGCATCGCTGCTCAACTGGATGCGGCGGCTGATCCAGGTCAGGAAGCAGCACCGTGCCTTCGGTCGCGGCAGCCTGAGCTTCCTCTATCCCGGCAATCGCAAGATCGTGGCCTATGTCAGGGAGCTCGGCGACGAGCAGATCCTCTGCGTCGCCAATCTCTCGGCATCGGCGCAGTCGGCCGATCTCGACCTCTCGCCCTGGGCCGGTGCGGTGCCGGTCGAGCTGCTCGGGCGCTCGGCCTTCCCGCCGATCGGCACGGGGCCTTATATGGTGATGCTGCAGGCCTATGGCTTCTTCTGGTTCCTTTTGACTCGCGAGGCGGAGCTGCCGCGCTGGTACACCGCACCGCCGCAGCCCTTGCCGGAGTTTCTGACCCTGGTGCTGCGCAACGGCCTCGACAGCGCCATCACCCAGCGCAATCAGCACCAGATCGAGACCGAGGTCCTGCCGCAATATCTCGTGCGCCAGCGCTGGTTCGCCGGCAAGGACAACGCCATCGCCTCGACCGCGATCACGCTGTTCGCCCGCTTCGAATGGCAGGGCACCCACCATCTCCTGACCTTCGTCGACGCGACCTTGCGCGAGGGCCGGCGCCAGCGCTATTTCCTGCCGCTCTCGGCACGCTGGGGCGGCCACGAGCTTCGCCCCGACTCAGGCGTTGCGCCCTATACCCTCGCCAAGCTCCGCGAGGGACCGCGGGTCGGTGCGATCTTCGATTCGGCCAGTGACGAGGCGCTGGCCTTGGGCCTCGTCAATGCCATGGCGCAAGGCGAGGACCAGGAGGCGGTTGCCGGCATCCTCCGCTTCAGCTGCAGCCTCAAGATCCGCGACCTCCTGTCCGAGATCCCGGAAGGCGCGACGGTGCGTGGAGTCGGCGTCGAACAGAGCAACAGCTCGGTGATCATCGGCGATCGCATCCTGCTCAAGATCTATCGCCGGCCCGAAAGCGGCATTCAGCCCGAGCTCGAGGTCGGCCGCTATCTCACAGAGGAGGAGCATTTCGACAGGAGCCCTGCCCTGCTCGGGGTTGCCGAATGCATGCCGAGAGACGGCGTGCCCACCGCCATCGCCGCTGCCTTCGAATGCATCGAGAACCAGGGCGACGCCTGGGGCGTCATCGTCGAGGCGCTGTCGCGTCATTTGCAGCGGGCGGTGCTGACCAGCGATCCGGCGAACGGCGATTCGAGCCAGATGCCCGAGACATTGGCCTATCCGCTCGATCTTGCGGACAGCTTCGGGAAGGTGACGGCGCGAATGCACAATGCCTTTGCGGCGGCGCGGTCCGATCCCGCCTTCGTGCCGGTGTCGGTCAACGACGGTCATATCGCACTCTGGGTCGAGCGTGCCCGCGAGCAGGGCGAGGCGGCCTTCGATCTGCTGGCGGCCAGCGGTCCGGCAATTGGCGGCGGCAGCGAGATCGCCGATCTGCTCGACATGCGCAACGAGGTCATCGGCTGCCTCGAGGAGTTCGCCTCCATTCCGCCGGCCGGCCAATGCATTCGGGTGCACGGCGATTACCATCTCGGTCAGCTTCTGGTCAGCAAGACAGATGTGTGGATCATCGACTTCGAGGGCGAGCCGCAGCGACCGCTGGCGGAGCGCCGCGAGAAGACCTCGCCGATGCGCGACGTCGCCGGCATGCTGCGCTCCTTCGATTATGCCGCGTGGTCGGCGTTCGACCGTGCCGCCAGCCTCGCTCCCGATCAGGCCGGCGCCATGCGCGATCTCGCGCTCAATTGGCGCGATGCCGAAACCGCCGACTTCCTGTCGAGCTATTTCGGCTCCTATGCCGGCGATATCCGCTCGAGCGCCCTCAAATCGGACCAGCAGCTGCTCGATCTCTTTCTGCTGCACAAGGCGTTCTACGAGATCGCCTATGAGGCGACCAATCGGCCGGGCTGGCTCACCATTCCGGTGCGTGGCGTGATGGAGCTGCTGCGCCGCCGGGGCATCGTGCCGTGACGGCGGCAAGCGGCCGACAGGCGCTGCCGCGCGACCCGCTTCCCCAGGCGGCCATCGATGCGCTGGTCAGCGGCCGTCATGGCGATCCCTTCGCGGTGCTCGGACCTCACCCGATCGATGGTGGCTTCGCAGTCAGGGTGTTCCGTCCCGGCGTGGCGCGGGCGCTGCTGATCGATCCCTCGAGCGGCGAGCCGATCGCCGAGCTTGCCCGAATCCATGAGGAGGGACTGTTCTCCGGCATCCTCACCGACCGGACCGAGCGACCGCATTATCGCCTGCGCTTCATCGAAGGCGATCACGTCTTCGAGGAGGAGGATCCCTATCGCTTCCCGCCGGTGCTCGGCGATGTCGACAACTACCTCTTTGCCGAGGGTCGTCATCTGCGCCTCCATGAGAAGCTCGGCGCCCATCCGATGGTGAGCGAAGGGGTTGCCGGAACGAGCTTCGCGGTGTTTGCCCCCAATGCCAGCCGCGTCAGCGTGGTCGGCGACTTCAATGGCTGGGACGGCCGGCGCCATCCGATGCGCAAGCGCCAGGAATCGGGTCTGTGGGAGATCTTCCTGCCGGCCCTCGCCGGCGGCGTGCTCTACAAATACGAGCTGCTCGGGCCGCATGGCGAGCTGCTGCCGCTCAAGACCGACCCGTTCGGCTTCGAGCAGGAGCTGCCGCCTTCGACCGCCTCGCGCATTCACGGGCTGCCGAGCCACTCCTGGCACGACGAGGACTGGCGCGCAGGAGCAGCGGGCGCCCACGACATTGCCGCACCGATCTCGATCTATGAGGTGCATCTCGGCTCGTGGCGGCGCGGCGCTTACAACACCTTCCTCGACTATGACGCGCTCGCCGAGACGCTCGTCCCCTATGTCAAGGACATGGGCTTCACCCATGTCGAGCTGCTGCCGGTCACCGAACATCCCTTCTATGGATCGTGGGGCTATCAGCCGATCGGGCTCTTCGCACCGACCGCCCGCCATGGCAGCCCGCAAGCCTTTGCGCGTTTGGTCGAGGCCTGCCATCGCGCCGGCATCGGCGTCATCATGGACTGGGTGCCGGCACACTTCCCTTCCGACCAGCATGGGCTCGGCCGGTTCGACGGCACGGCGCTCTACGAGCACCAGGACCCGCGGCAAGGCTTTCACCGCGACTGGAACACGCTGATCTACAATTTCGGACGGCGCGAGGTGGCGAACTTCCTCCTCGCCTCGGCGCTGTTCTGGCTGGAGCGCTACCACATTGACGGGCTCCGGGTCGATGCCGTCGCCTCCATGCTCTATCTCGACTATTCGCGTCCACCCGGCGAATGGGTGCCCAACATCCACGGCGGCCGCGAGAACATCGACGCGGTGCGATTCCTGCGCGAGATGAACAGCGAGGTCTATGCCGCCGATCCTGGTGCCGTGACCATCGCCGAGGAGTCGACCGCCTGGCCCCGCGTGTCGCATCCCGTCCATCTCGGCGGCTTGGGCTTCGGCTACAAATGGAACATGGGGTGGATGCATGACACACTCGACTACATGTCGCGCGATCCGATCCACCGGCGCTTTCACCATGACCGGCTGACCTTCGGCCTGCTCTATGCGTTCAGCGAGAATTTCATTCTGCCGCTGTCCCATGACGAGGTGGTCCACGGCAAGCGCTCGATCCTCGGCCGGATGCCGGGCGACCGCTGGCAGCGCTTTGCCAATCTGCGCGCCTATTACGCCTTTATGTGGTGCCATCCCGGCAAGAAGCTGATCTTCATGGGCAGCGAGTTCGGCCAGGAGAACGAATGGGCGCATGAGCATTCGCTCGACTGGCATCTCCTCGCCGATCCGCTGCACCGGAGCGTCCAGGATCTGGTCCGCGACCTCAACCGGCTCTATCGCTCGACCCCAGCGCTGCATCGGCTGGATTCAAGCCCCGATGGCTTCTCCTGGGTCGACGCCAATGACGCCGACAACAGCGTGCTGTCATTCCTGCGCTTCGCCCCCGATCAGCCGCCGGTGCTGGTGGTGTGCAACTTCACGCCGGTGGTCCGCCGCGACTATCAGGTCGGCGTGCCGGCCGGCGGTTATTGGCGCGAGCGCATCAACACCGATGCTGCTGTCTATGGCGGCTCGAATGTCGGCAATGCCGGCGGGGTGGTGACCGAAGGAACCTCCTGCCACAACCGCCCGTTCTCGCTGCGACTTACATTGCCGCCGCTCGCGACACTCATCTTCGAGCATGTGGCTGGTTGACGGAGAATGTGATGGCGGCATTGGAAGTCCAACCCGGATGGCCGTACCCCTTGGGCGCAGGCTGGGACGGCTCGGGTGTCAATTTCGCGCTGTTCTCGGCCCACGCGGAACGGGTCGATCTGTGCCTGTTCGACCGAACGGGGCGGCGCGAGACCCACCGCATCACGCTCCCCGAATATACCGATGAGGTGTGGCACGGCTTTCTCCCCGATGTCAGGCCGGGCCAGCTCTATGGCTATCGGGTCCATGGTCCCTACGATCCCAAGAACGGTCATCGCTTCAACCACCACAAACTCCTGATCGATCCCTATGCCAAGGCGCTGTCGGGCGAGCTCCATTGGCATGATGCGCATTTCGCCTATCGCGTCGGCTCGCCGCGCGAGGACCTCTCCTTCGACCGCCGCGACTCGGCCTTCGTCATGCCGAAGAGCGTCGTCGTCGATTTCGCGGCGGCCTGGGGACGCGAGCGCCGGCCCAACACGCCGTGGTCGCAGACCGTGATCTACGAGGCGCATGTCAAGGGCTTCACCGCCCGCCAGCCGGAGCTTGCGCCGCATCTGCGCGGCACGCTTGCCGGCTTTGCCAATCCGCGCACCATCGACCATCTGGTGAAGCTCGGGGTGACGGCGGTCGAGCTCATGCCGGTGCAGGCCTTCTTCGACGACCGCTATCTCGTCGAGAAGGGGCTCACCAACTACTGGGGCTACAACACCATCGCCTTCTTTGCCCCGGCGCCGCGCTATGCCTCGGTGCTCGGCGATATGCACGAGTTCAACGTCATGGTGCACCGGCTGCACGAGGCCGGGATCGAGGTCATCCTCGACGTCGTCTACAACCACACCGCCGAAGGCAATCACCTCGGCCCGACCCTGTCGTTCAAGGGCATCGACAACAAGAGCTATTATCACCTTGCCGACGACCCGCGCTTCTACTTCGACACGACGGGCTGCGGCAACACGGTCAATCTCGGCCATCCGCGGGTCATGCAGATGGTCACCGATTCGCTGCGCTACTGGGTCGAGACCTGCCATGTCGACGGCTTTCGCTTCGATCTCGCGACGTCGCTGGCCCGCGAGCGGCGTAGCTTCGATCCGGACTCGTCCTTCCTCAATGCGCTCCGCCAGGACCCGGTGCTGTCGCAGGTGAAGATGATCGCCGAGCCCTGGGACCTCGGCGAGAACGGCTATCAGCTCGGCAGCTTCCCCCCCGGTTGGGCCGAGTGGAACGGCCGTTACCGCGACGACATGCGAAGCTTCTGGAAGGGCGACGACCATGTGCTCCCCGCCCTTGCCCGCGGCATTCTCGGCAGCGCCGAGATCTTCGACCGCCGCGGCCGCCGCCCCTGGGCGAGCGTCAATTTCATCACCGCCCATGACGGCTTCACCCTCGCCGATCTGTGGTCCTACAACGACAAGCACAATGAGGCCAACAAGGAGAACAATGCCGACGGTCACTCCGACAATCGCAGCTGGAATTGCGGCGTCGAGGGCAGCACCGACGATCCCGTCATCCTCGGCTTGAGAGACCGCATGCGCCGCTCGCTAATGGCGACGCTGATGCTCTCCGAAGGCACGCCGATGCTGCTGATGGGCGACGAGAACGGCCGCAGCCAGGGCGGCAACAACAACGCCTATGCCCAGGACAACGAGATGAACTGGTTCGCCTGGGACGGCGTCTCCGAGCGCGATCTCGCCTTCCAGCGTTTCTGCTGCGGCCTGTCACGCATCCGCGCCGGCAATCCGCTGTTCCGCCAGCCGCGCTATTTCCATGGCGAGCCGATCAGTGAGAACGGTCCGCCCGACGTCGGCTGGTTTCGCCCAGATGGCGCCGAGATGCGCCCCGAGGATTGGAACAACGGGCTCGGCCGCAGCCTCGGCCTGCGGCTGGC
>JBKOZY010000203.1:0-2431 GCA_046726135.1 Pseudomonadota bacterium
GTAGGCAGTAGGCAGTTGAAAGGCCCCACGGCCTATTGCCTAATGCCTACTGCCGCTCCTCAGTTCTTCCGCTCGACGATGAAGCGGGCGGCTTCGGCGAGCAGCGCGCCACGCTCGCCGAAGCGGTCGAGCGCGGCGACCGCCTCGGCGGTGAGGGCGTTGGCCCGCGCCTTGGCGCCGTCGAGGCCGAGGTGATCGATGAAGGTCGCCTTGCCCGCCGAGCGGTCCTTCTGGGTTGCCTTGCCGAGCTTCTCGGGCGTCGACTCGACGTCGAGCACGTCATCGGCGATCTGGAAGGCCAGGCCGATCTTGTCGGCGAAGGTGACAAGGGCGGCGCGGTCGGCCGGGGCGGCCTCAGCGACGATCGCGCCGGCTTCCAGCGAGTAGCGGAACAGCGCGCCGGTCTTCATGCCCTGCATCAGGATGATGTGTTCGAGGTCGGAGGCGCTCTGTTGCTCGGCCTCGAGATCGAGCATCTGGCCGCCGACCATGCCGGCGTGACCGGCGGCGCGTGCGAGATTGGCGATGAGCTCGACCCGGACCTTGGAATCGGCATGGGTCAGCGGATCGGCGAGGATGTCGAAGGCAAGCGTCAACAGCCCGTCACCCGCCAGGATGGCGGTCGCCTCGTCAAAAGCCTTGTGGCAAGTCGGCTTGCCGCGCCTGAGATCGTCGTCGTCCATGGCAGGAAGATCGTCATGGACCAGCGAGTAGCAATGGACGCATTCCAGCGCGACGCCGGTGCGCAGCGCTCCCTCGGCCGGGGCGTCGAGGATGCGGGCGCTCTCGGTGACGAAAAACGGCCTGATGCGCTTGCCCTGGCCGATCGATGCATAGCGCATCGCCTCGATGACCCGTGGGGCGCGGGCGGTGTCGAGGGGGAGGATCCGGTCGAGCAGGCGGTCGACCTCGGCGGCGGTGCGCTTCAGGGCAGTTTCGAAATCCATGCGGTTCCACTCTTTACGGGGGGTCAGGCGAGCTTGGCATTGTTTGAACGTGCTGCCTGGTGTCTTAAGGTCGGCAAATGGCAAACTCAACAGAATTGCCGAGCGGGGCGGGTTCGGTGGAGCTCGAGGAGATTCGGGCGCCTAAGCCTCTGGAAATCTGGCTGAAACGCGCCCTCATGGCGGTCGGCATCCTGGTCGCGACCCCCTATTTCCTGGCGCCCCTCTACCGGTTCGTGCCACCGCCGGTGTCGGCAACCATGGTGTGGAATGCCCTTGCCGGGGATAAAATCCATTACAGCTGGCGGCCGATCGAGGAGATCTCGCCGCGGCTGGTGCGGGCGGTGGTGACCTCGGAGGATGCCCGGGTCTGCCTGCATCACGGGGTCGATTGGGACGTGCTGAGCGATCTGTTCGACGAGGTGACCAATGGGGAGGCGGCAACCGTTCGGGGCGGGTCGACGATCACCATGCAGGTCGCCAAGAATCTGTTCCTGTGGCCATACCGCTCCTATGTGCGCAAGGCGCTGGAGATTCCGCTCGCCTCTTGGATCGATCTGCTGTGGGGGAAGCGGCGGGTGGTCGAGGTCTATCTGAATGTGGCGGAATGGGGGCCGGGGATCTATGGGGCGGAGGCGGCGGCGCAGCACCATTTCAAGAAACCGGCGGCGGCGTTGTCGACCCGCGAGGCGGCTTTGCTTGCGGCGGCGCTGCCCAATCCGATCGTGCGGCGGGCCGGGCGGCCAGGCAATCAGCTCGAGCGGATGGCGGGGCGGCTCAGGCGGAAAATCCCGAGCTCGATCGCCTATCTCGACTGCCTCGACCAAGGCGGAACGACGAAAATCTCTGGCCAGAACTGACTCCCGCCTGTATAAGCCGCCTCCCAGTTTGCGGGGCCGCCGTCGAAAGGCCCATGCGTTGGAGATGACCGATGGCTGTGCCTAAGAAAAAGACCTCGCCGTCCAAGCGCGGGATGCGCCGTTCCGGCCACAAAATGGCCAAGGCGACCTATGTCGAGAACAAGCAGACGGGCGAACTGCACCGGCCGCATCATATCGACCTGAAGACCGGGATGTATCGCGGCCGGAAGGTCCTGGAGCCGAAGAGCGAGTTCTGAGCGTCGCATGCAGTTCGCGGTCGCCTTTCCGTTCCTGATCGTCGTCATCCTCATCTACAATCTGATCGTGTTCTTGTCGGCGACGGCGCTGAACGACGCGGTATTTTCGGTGCCGATGATCTCGAAGGCGGTGATGACCGTCACGGTCGGCGATCTCATCATTCTGTTCGGGCTTGTGGTGCTGTTCATCGAGGTGCTGAAATCGGCACGCTCCGCCACCTCGACCATTCTCGATCACATGATGTCGACGGCGGTGTTCATCGTGGCGCTGGTCGAGTTCCTGATCGTGCGGGAAGCGGGAACGGCGGTGTTCCTCATCATCACCACGATTTGCCTGATCGATGTGGTGGCGGGCTATACGGTGTCGATC
>JBKOZY010000204.1:0-6172 GCA_046726135.1 Pseudomonadota bacterium
CATCGGCGCCGGCGACCAGCCGGTCGACCGTCGCATCGGCCGTGGGATTGCCGTGCTCGTGATCGGTGATGTAGGCGACGACCTTTCCGTCGGATTCGAGCCGGTAGCCGATCGCACCGTCGGTATGGTTGAGGGCGCCAGTGTGGATCACCGCGGCACCCGGCGGGTCGAGCGTGTCGCCAGGCGCGAAGTCGACATAGCGGGTGTCTCGATCGAAGACCTCGGTCCGGACCGGAAAGAAGGGTGCCCGCATGAAATCCTCCACCATCTGCCGCGTCGTCATGCGACCGTGCAAATGGCCCGACCACAGCGTCACCACGATGGCCGGGTCGAACAGCGGACTGAAGAACGGCAGGCCGATTATATGGTCGTAATGGCAATGGCTGAAGAAGATGTCGGCTGTCTCGATCTTGCGGTCGGCAAAGGTGAGGCCCAATCGCCGGATTCCCGATCCGGCGTCGAAGATAAGGGCGTTCGGGCCGTTCGAAACCTCGACGCAGGCGGTGTCGCCTCCGAACTGCCGGGTTGCCGCGCCGGGGGCGGAAACGCTGCCCCGGGTTCCCCAGAACCGGACAGTGAGAGGGTGCTTAGCCATTGATCGACCTTGCCGTTTCATCAGTCGTAAGTCACGGAACAATTACGGGGGAAGGAACGGGGGTTCAATCGATCTTGCGCTACCCTAGGGCTAACCTCCTGTGCTAGGGGACCGGCCATGGAAAACGGATTGCGACCGAAAACGGGCGGGAAAGCCGCGCTGACGCGGCTCGAAAAGCTGCTCTACCGCCTCGAGGCGCAACATGCCGTGCTCGCATGGGCCTTTGAGCAAATTTCCGGTCGCGAGGGGATCGTGTTCGAGCTCGGGCTGGGGAAGGGACGAACCTTCGACCACCTCCGTCGCCATCTGCCAGGGCGGCAGATCTGGGTGTTCGAGCGCGAGATCGATGCGATACCCGACTGCGTCCCCGATCCGGCCTTTCTGATCGAGGGGGACATCGCCGCGACGCTGCCAGCCGCTGCCGCGCGCTTCAGCGGCCAGGTGGTCCTCGCCCATAGCGATGTCGGCTCGTTCGATCATGAGCGGAATATCGCCATGGCAAAAGTGGTGAGCGCCGGATTGCCACGGGCGCTGGCACCTGGGGGCCTCGTGCTGAGCGACCTGCCCCTCGAGCTTGCAGGTACGGAGCAATTGGCGCTGCCGACGGGCACGCGTCAGGATCGCTATTTCATCTATCGCCAACTCGGCCGATCGACTGGGGAGTGAAGGAGCATGAGAGTTGCGGTTGTTGGCGCAGGTTATGTCGGCTTGGTCACCGCCGCCTGCCTGTCCGAGTTCGGCTTCGAGGTCACCTGCATCGACAAGGAGGCAGACAAGGTCGAGCGTCTGCGGCAGGGCGAGATTCCGATCCATGAGCCTGGGCTCGACGGGCTGGTCTTCGCCAATCGGCGGGCCGGCCGGCTCGATTTCTCCGATGATCTCACGGGCGCGGTGCGCGGCGCGGGCGTCGTCTTCATCGCTGTCGGGACGCCGAGCCGGCGCGGCGAGGATGCGGCCGACCTCGCCTTCGTGCGTGCGGCAGCAGAGCAGATCGGACGGGCGCTTGATGGCTTCACGGTGGTCGTCACCAAATCGACCGTGCCGGTCGGCACGGCGCGCATGCTGGAGCGGCTGATCCGCGATGTTCGGCCCGACGCCGATTTCGCAATGGCGTCCAATCCGGAGTTTCTGCGCGAGGGGTCGGCGGTCGAGGATTTTCTGCGCCCCGATCGAATCGTGGTGGGACTGTCGTCGGCGCAGGCGCGCGAAAGGATGAGCGAGCTCTATCGGCCGCTGATGCTGCGCGACGTGCCGGTGCTGTTCACCAATTTCGAGACGGCCGAGCTCATCAAATATGCGGCCAATGCCTATCTCGCGACGCGCATCGGTTTCATCAATGAGATGGCCGATCTGTGCGAGGCCGTCGGTGCCGATGTCAGCGCGGTGACCCGCGGAATGGGCCTCGACCGGCGGATCGGGCTCCATTATCTCCAGCCCGGTCCGGGCTTTGGCGGTTCCTGCTTTCCCAAGGACACGCGGGCGCTCACCTCGATCGCCAAGCAGGCGGGGTCGCGGTCGCGGATCGTCGAAGCGGTGATCGAGGCCAACGCAGCGCGCAAGGACAGGCTGGCCGAGCGGATAGCGGATGCAGTGGGCGGCAGCTTGCGCAACAAGCGGGTGGCGGTGCTCGGTCTCAGCTTCAAGTCGGAGACCGACGATCTGAGGGAAGCGGCATCGCTCGCCGTCATACCGGCGCTGCAGAAGGAGGGCGCGACGATTGCGGCCTATGATCCCGTGGCAATCGCGGCGGCGCGGCCGCTGCTGCCGGACGTGACATGGTGCGGCGACGCCTATGAGACGGCGAAGGATGCCGATGCGATCGTGGTGCTCACCGAATGGAACGAATTCCGCGGCCTCGACCTCCGGCGCCTGGCCGCGCAGATGCGCGAGCCCGTCCTCATAGACTTCCGCAACATCTATTCGGCGGGTGATGTGGCCAAGACGCCATTCGTCTATCACAGCCTCGGCCGCGCCACCGTCACGCCGGGGCAGTAGACAGGGGCGGCGCTAGCGTCCCTTCCAGACCGGCTGGCGCTTCTCGGTGAAGGCGAGGGCGCCCTCCCGCTGATCCTCGCTGTCATAGAGCACGTCGACCGTCTCGAGGCGGCGCTTGGTGACCATGTCGAAAGCCTGCTGGACCGGCAGGTGAGCGGTCTCGCGGATCGTCTCTTTGATGGCGGCGAAGACAAGCGGCGGCCCGGAGGCGAGCAGGTCGGCGAGCTCGTGGGCCCGCGCCATCAGCCGGCCGGCCGGAACCACCTCATTGACCACGCCCCAGCGGCGGGCCTCCTCGGCGTCCATGACCCGGCCGGTAAACAGGAGCTCCATGGCGATGTGGTAGGGCATGCGGCGCGGCAGCTTGATGGTCGCGGCATCGGCAAGCGTGCCGGAACGGATCTCGGGGAGCGCAAAGGTGGCGTGTTCGGCGGCAACAATGAGATCGGCCGAGAGGGCAATCTCGAAGCCGCCGCCAAAGGCGATGCCGTTGACGGCGGCGATGATCGGCTTGTTCAGCCCCTTGAGCTCCTGCAGTCCGCCAAAGCCGCCGACGCCGTAGTCGGCATCGGGCGACTCGCCGGCAGCAGCGGCTTTGAGGTCCCAGCCGGGGCAAAAGAACTTCTCCCCGGCACCGGTAAGGATGGCGACGCGCAGCTCCGGATCATCGCGGAAGGTGGCGAAGGTCTCACCCATGATGCGGCTGGTCGGCGCGTCGATGGCGTTGGCCTTGGGGCGATCGATGGTGACTTCCAGCACCGGTCCTCGCCGTTCGGTCCTGATCGGATGTGACATTGCGTGATCAATCTCCTGTTGTCTGGCGCAGCCTTATCAGAGCATCAACCGCGACTGCGCCCTGGCCTGGCGGCAGGACCACCAGGGGATTGACGTCGAGCTCTTCGAGATAGGGGGCGTGGGCCTCGGCAAAGCGGGCTACCGCCTCGATGGCAGCGATCACCGCGGCGCGGTCGCCACGCTTGCCGCGGAAGCCATCGATCAGCGCCGAAACGCGCAAGCGCCCGAGCGCTCGCTCGATCTCCTGATGCGAGGTCGGAAGCAGCAGCGTCACCGTATCCTTGAGAAGCTCGGTCAGGACGCCGCCTGCGCCGATGACGAGGGCAAGGCCGAATTGGGGGTCGCTTTTGATGCCGATGATGAGCTCGCAGACGGCGCCGGTGATCATCTTCTCGATCAGCACCTCGCTGGCAAGCTCCTGCATCCGCATGGCGCTGCCCCGTACCTCTTCCGGGCTTTTGAGATTGAGGGCGACGCCGCCCGCCTCGGTCTTGTGGGAGAGCGTGCTACTCGATGCCTTCACCGTCACCGGAAAGCCGAGCCGGCGCGCTGCATCGGCGGCATCGAGCGGTGCCGCAATGACGCCCTCGGGTATGGCAAGGCCGGCGGCGGCCAGCAGCATCTTCGCCTGATATTCAGTCAGCGGTCTTGCGCCATGGCCGAGACGCTCCGGCCGGGACAGTTTCGGCACTGGCTCGTTGCGGGTCCAGGCGGTGCCGATCGTGGCTGCGGCCTCGAAGGCGGCGAGCGCGTCATCAAGGCCGACCATTGGCGCAATGCCGCTGGCCGAAAGCTGCTCGGCGACGGTTTCGGGGAGACATTCGGGCAGCGTGGCGATGACGGCGGAACGGGCGCCGGTGCGGCTGGCGGCCTCGATCATCGCGTCGATCGCCATCAGCCAGCCGGCAGTGTTGATGTTGGGAGCGGTCGGCGTGTCGAGGATCAGCATGCCGACATCGAAACCGCCCTCGAGCACGGCGGCGAAAGTGTTGGTCAGCTTCTCCCGGTTGCCCCAGATGAAAGTGTGATAATCGAGCGGATTGTCGATCGCGACATAGTCGCTGAGCGTCGCCGCGACCTCGGCAGCGGTGGTGGATGCGAAGGGCGGGAATTCGAGCTTGCGGTCGAGCGCCAGGTCGGCGACCAGCGCCGCCTCGCCGCCGGAGCAACTCATCGAGACGCAGCGCCCGCCGGTGAGCGCACCGCCATGATGGAGGAATTTCAACGTCTCGACGAATTGGGTGATCGTCCTCACCCGGGCCACGCCGTGGCGCTCGAACAGCGCATCGTAGAGTGTGTCCGATCCGGCAAGCGAGCTGGTATGGCTCATCGCCACCTTCGCTCCCTGCTCGGAGCGGCCGGTCTTGAGGGCGATGACCGGCTTGCGGTGACTGCGCGCCTTGACCATGGCGGCGGCAAAATGGGTCGGATCGCGCAAGCCTTCGATGTGCAGCCCGATGGCGGTGATCCGGTCGTCGCCGGCGAGGGCTTCGAGCAGAGCAGCGATGTCGATGTCGGCCTGATTGCCGAGCGTGTAGATGGCGGCAAGCGGCAGGCCGCGCCGCGTCATGGTGAAATTGATGGCGATATTGCCCGATTGGGTGATGATGGCGACACCGCGCTCGCGCGGCTGGCCACCATATTCGTCGGGCCACAGGCTGGTCTTGCCGATGAAGTTGATGAAGCCATAGCAGTTCGGCCCCATGATCGGCATGCCGCCGGCGGCGCGCACCAGCTCGGCCTGCAGCGCCGTACCGTCGCCGCCGACCTCGGCAAAGCCCGAGGCATAGACCACGGCACCGCCGCCGCCGCGGCGGGCAAGCTCGCCGACGATCTCGATGGTCGGCTCGCGCTTGACCGAGATGAAGGCGGCGTCCGGCGCTTCCGGCAGCTCGGCGACGCTCGCATGGCAGTCGACGCCGCCCAGAGTCGACCGCCTCGGGTTCACGCCATAAACCCTGCCGGCAAAGCCGAGGGCGCGGGTCTTGACCAGCGCGATCTCGGCCTCGGTGCCGCCGATGAAGGCGATCGAGCTCGGCCAGAGGAGGCGTGTCAGCGGGGCGGGCTGGCTCATCGGTCAGCCGCCGAGCGGGCGCAGCAACGACCGCGAGATGATGTGGCGCTGGATCTCGCTCGTGCCTTCCCAGATGCGCTCCACCCGGGCATCGCGCCAGATCCGCTCGAGCGGCAGGTCGTCCATGAGTCCCATGCCGCCGTGTATCTGGATGGCCTCGTCGGCGATGAAGGCCAGGACCTCGGTGGCCTTGAGCTTGGCCATCGCCATGTCCATGTCGGTCACCGTCTTCTGGTCGAACTTCCATGCCGCGTCGAGCGTCAGCAACTCCGCTGCCCGCAGCTCCACCGCCATGTCGGCGAGCTTGAAGGACACGCCCTGGAACTTGCCGATCTGCTGGCCGAATTGCTGGCGGTCGACGGACCATTGCAGGGCATGGCCTAGTGCCCGCTCGGCGCGGCCGAGACAGGTGGCAGCGACCTGGAGCCGGGTGGCGCCGAGCCATTCATTGGCAACCTCGAAGCCCTGGTGGATTTCGCCGAGCACCTGGCTCGCCGGCACGCGGCAGTCGTCGAATTCGAGGATCGCATTGTTGTAGCCGCGATGCGAGACGTTGCGGTAGCCCGGACGGACCTGGAAGCCCGGCGTTCCCTTGTCGATCAGGAAAGCAGTGATGAGCTTCTTGTTGCCGCGGGGTGTCTCCTCCTCGCCCGAGGCCGCGAACAGGATCACGAAATCGGCGACATCGGCATGGCTGATGAAGTGCTTGACAC
>JBKOZY010000205.1:0-5473 GCA_046726135.1 Pseudomonadota bacterium
CCAGCGGCATATGAAGCCGGAGCATTACGACAAGGCAGGCGAAACCATCGCGCGCCTCAGAGCCGGAACCTTCACAGCTCCGACCTGAGCGGACTGGCAATCGGGAGGGTTTTGGCCCTATATGCCCTGATGACCCCGCTCTCAGGCATGCCGTTCTGGAAGATGAACGGGCTTGGCAATGATTTCGTGGTGCTCGACGGCCGCGAAGCGCCGCTCGAGGTGACGCGCGATCAAGTGCGACGGATCGCCGACCGCCAGGCGGGGATCGGCTGCGACCAGCTGATCGTGATGGCACCCTCGCAGGCCGCCAACATCCGCATGCGGATCTGGAACCGCGATGGCGAGGAGGTGGAGAGCTGCGGCAATGCCTCGCGCTGCGTTGCCGACCTCGTCCTTGGCGAAAGCCGCGAAGCGGCGATGACGATCGAGACGCTGGGCGGGCTTCTGCGCTGCAGCCGCGACGGCAGCGGCATGATCACGGTCGATATGGGGTGCCCCCGCTTCCGCTGGGACGAGATCCCGCTGTCGGAGCCGTTCGACGACACCCGGGCGATCGCGCTCCAGGTCGGGCCGCTCGACCGGCCGATCCTCACTTCGCCGTCGGTGGTCAATGTCGGCAACCCGCATTGCCTGTTCTGGGTCAACGACCTCGACAGCGTCGATCTCGCAGCGGTCGGACCGATGCTCGAGCACCATCCGCTGTTTCCCGAGCGGGCCAATATCTCGCTCGTGAGGGTGAACTCCCGCGATCACATTGCGCTCAAGGTGTGGGAGCGAGGCGCCGGCCTGACGCGGGCCTGCGGTACCGCCGCCTGCGCCGGGGCGGTTGCGGCGGCGCGCAAGGGGCTGACCGCGCGGCAGGTGACGGTCACGCTGCCGGGCGGCGATCTCGCCATCGACTGGCGCGCGCAAGACGATCACATTTTGATGCGCGGGCCGGTCGCCCATGAATGGCAGGGCGTGGTGCCGGAGCTCGCTGCCGAGCCGGAGCGATGACCGGTTTCGAGGTGGTGAATTTCGGCTGCCGGCTCAATGCCCATGAGGCCGAGACGATCAAGGCGATGGGGGAGGCGCAGGGCCTCGTCAACACGCTGGTGTTCAACACCTGCGCGGTCACGGCAGAGGCTGAGCGTCAGGCGCGCCAGGCGATCCGCAAGGCCCGTCGTGCCAACCCGCACGCCCGGATCATCGTCACCGGCTGCGCGGCGCAGATCGATCCACAAGGTTTTGCCGGGCTCGCGGAGGTCGATCTGGTGGTCGGCAATGCCGAGAAATCGGGGGTGGAGACCTGGCGAAAGCTCAAGCTCGGGCTGCTCGACGAGGCGAGGATCCTGGTCGACGACATCATGTCGGTGAAGGAGACGGCGCTGCATCTGATCGATGCCTTTGGCGCGCGGGCGCGGGCCTTCGTGCAGATCCAGAATGGCTGCGATCACCGCTGCACCTTCTGCATCATCCCCTATGGTCGCGGGCCGTCGCGCTCGGTCGCCGCCGGCATGGTGGTGGAGCAGATCCGGCGGCTGGTCGAAGGCGGTGCCAGAGAAGTGGTGCTGACCGGCGTCGATATCACCTCCTGGGGCGGCGATCTGCCGGGACGGCCACGGCTCGGCGATCTCGTTCGGCGGATTTTGAAGTTGGTGCCGGCGCTCGAGCGGCTCAGGCTGTCGTCGATCGATTCGATCGAGGTCGACCAGAGCTTGATGGCGGCAATCACCGAGGAACCGCGGCTGATGCCGCATCTCCATCTGTCGCTGCAGGCGGGCGATGATCTGATTCTCAAGCGAATGAAGCGGCGGCACCGCCGGGCGGATGCCATTCAGTTCTGCGAAGAGCTGCGGCGGCGCCGCTCCGACATTGCCATCGGCGCCGACCTGATCGCCGGCTTCCCGACCGAGAGCGACAGCCATTTCGAGAGCAGCCTGAGCCTTGTTGCCGCGTGCGGGCTCACCTTCCTCCATGTCTTTCCCTATTCGGCGCGGCCGGGGACACCGGCGGCGCGGATGCCGCAGCTGCCGGCGCCGGTGATCAAGGAGCGGGCGGCGCGGCTCAGGGCGGCGGGAGATCAGGCCTTGCAGGGCTTTCTTGCCGGCGAGATCGGCCGGCGCCGCGCGGTGCTGATCGAGAGCCCGGGCTTCGGGCGCACCGAGCATGCGGTGGGGGTGCGCCTTGCCGATCACGCAGTGGCGCCGGGCCGGATCATCGACAGCATGATCACCGGCCGTGCCGGGGCCGAGCTCCAGGCATGACCTCCGGCGGGACCGGCGGCGGCGGATTCTTCCGCCGGCTGTTCGTGCGGCTGAGCGGTGAGCCGAGCGAGCCAGCGGCGGAGCCGCAGGCCGAAGCTGTGCAGCCGGGGCCGGGGCAGCCGCAACCGATTGCACCCGAGCCGCCGAAGCCCGAGCCGATTGTGCCGGAACCGCCAAGGCCCGAGCCGCTGCCCCCGCCTCCCCCACAGCCGGCTCAGCAGGGCTGGTTCGAGCGGCTGTCGAGCGGCCTCACCAAATCGTCGCGCCAGCTCAGCACCAGCCTGACCGAGCTGTTCACCCATCGCCGGCTCGACCAGTCGATGCTCGACGAGCTCGAGGAGGTGTTGATCCGGGCTGATCTCGGGGTCGATCTGGCGGGGCGGATCGCGGCGGCGATCGGACAGGGCCGGTTCCAGAAGGAGATCGCGCCGGAGGAGGTGCGGCGGGTGCTGGCGGCCGAGGTCACCAGGGTGCTGAAGCCGGTCGAGGTGCCGCTGCAATTCGGCAGCGAGCGGCCCTATGTGATCCTGGTGGTCGGGGTGAACGGGTCGGGCAAGACCACCACCATCGGCAAGCTCGGGGCGATCGCGGTCCGTGAGGGTTTCAAGGTGATGCTGGCGGCCGGCGACACATTCCGGGCGGCGGCGATCGAGCAGCTGCAGATCTGGGGCGAGCGCATCGGGGCGCGGGTGATCGCGCGGCCGACCGGCTCGGACGCGGCGGGGCTCGCCTTCGATGCGCTGAAGGCGGCGCAGGCGGAGGGCAGCGACATTTTGTTCATCGACACGGCGGGCCGGTTGCAAAATAAGCGCGATCTGATGGCCGAGCTCGAAAAGATCGTCAGGGTGATCCGCAAGAACGACGCCTCGGCGCCGCATGCGGTGCTGCTGGTGCTCGACGCGACAACCGGCCAGAATGCGGTGATGCAGACCGAGGTTTTCGCCAAATCGGCCGGGGTGACCGGCCTCGTCATGACCAAGCTCGACGGCACCGCCAAGGGCGGCATCCTGGCGGCGATCGCCGAGCGGTTCCGGCTGCCTGTCCATGCGATCGGCATTGGCGAGGGGGTGGACGACCTCCAGCCATTCGATGCCGAGGCCTTCGCGCGGGCGATCGCCGGCCTGCCGGGAGCGGCGCGATGAACGCTCAGGCCGAGACGGTCAAGCTCAGCCCGCTGGTCAAGATGCTGATCGAGATCGGGCCGCTGGTGGCGTTTTTTCTGGCCAATGCGCGCGCCGGCATCTTTGCCGGCACGGCGGTCTATATGGTGGCGGCGGCGATCGCGCTCGGCGCCAATTGGTGGCTGACCCGCAAGGTGGCGCTGCTGCCGATCGTCACCCTGGGGTTCGTGCTGGTGTTCGGGGTGCTGACGCTGGCGCTGCGCGACGACGTCTTCATCAAGATGAAGGTGACGATCATCAACCTGCTGTTCGGACTGACCATTCTCGGCGGGCTGTGGTTCGGCCGGCCGCTGCTCAAGCTGGCGCTTGGCGGCACCATCGATCTCGATGCGGAGGGCTGGCGCAAGCTGTCGCTGCGCTGGGGAGTTTTCTTCCTCGTGCTGGCGGCGCTCAACGAGGTGGTCTGGCGAAATGTCGCGACTGACGCTTGGGTCAATTTCAAGGTGTTCGGCATCCTGCCGCTGACCTTCGGCTTTGCCCTGCTGCAGGCGCCACTGATGCAGCGCCATATGCGGCCGGAAACGTCCGAAGATGAACCGGTCGTGACCGAAAGTGGACAGCAGTTGAACCGCCCCGGCGAGTGATTGCGACAGCCGTCCGTGCTATGAGAGAGCAAGCGTCAGGGGCCTCCCGGCCCAGGTGAGTGTTTCGCGAAAATCGACGGCCCTTGCAATCAACGGTGGTGGCGTCTACTCGTCATCACCTGGGTTCGTTCCTGGTGGGTGGGGACAAATGACGGATATCGATGGCGGGGGCCAAACCGACTCTTTGATGCAGCTCCTGAAGCGGGCCAATCAGCATGCCGCGAGCGTGTTCGCCGAGGCGACGGCGCGCAGCGGGCTGACCATGCGTCAGTTCACCGTGCTGCGGGCGGTCGAGGAAAATGACGGCATCAGCCAGACGAGCCTGGCGGTGCTCACCAGCATCGACCGCTCGACGCTGGCCGAGCTGGTGGCGCGGCTGATCGACCAGGGCTATCTGCAGCGGCGGCGGACCAAGGATGACGGGCGGACCAATGCGCTCAGGATGTCGCCGGCCGGGCGACGGGCCCTCAAAGCGGCAGAGCCGGGCGCCCGCGAGGTCGACCAGGCGCTGATGGCGGAGGTGCCGATGCGCTATCGGCGGGCGCTGCTGGAGGGCCTAAGGGCGCTGGCAGCCCATTCCAGCGGCCGGCCGGAGGCGGTGCCGGAGATCACGGCACCCGCGCCGCGGCTGCGATCTGAGGCAAGACCACGGACGCGAGCTGCTCGGGGCTGATCGGGCCGATCTGCTTGAAGCGGATCAAGCCCTTGTCGTCGATGACGAAGCTTTCGGGCACGCCATAGACCCCCCAGTCGACGGCGGTGCGGCCGGCAACATCGGCGCCGACCGCAGAATAGGGATTGCCGAGGCTGCCGAGAAAGCGACGGGCGTTCTCGGGGTCGTCCTTGTAATTGATGCCGACGAGGCGCACGCCGGCGCGGGACAGCGCCATGAGCTGCGGGTGCTCGTCGCGGCAGGGGCCGCACCAGGAGGCGAAGACGTTGACCACGGTCACGCCCTTGCCCTTGAGGTCGGCGAGGGCGAGGCCCGGCACCGGCTTGCCATCGGAGGCCTGAAGCTCGGCAATGGCCGGCAGCGCGAAGGCGGGGGCCGGCTTGCCGATCAGGGCCGAGGGGATCGTGGATGGTGGCCGGCCGTAGAGGCCGATCAGGAACAGCGCCGCGATGGCGCTGAATAGCGCCACAGGGAGGATGCGCCAGACCCGGTTCATGGCGCCCCCGCGGAAATACGGCGACGCGGCACCCCTTCGGCTTCGAGAACGGCGAGGCGGTGCCTGAGGGCGCGGTAGCGGTGCCGGAGCCAGAGGATCAGGCCGACCAGCACGATCAGGGACAGGCCATAAGCAGCGAAGACAAAACCGAGATGCGGCGCTGCAAGATCCATGGACGGTCCGTCACACCGCGTCGGCGCGGGCGAGCTCCATCTGGCGCAGGCGGCGCGCCATGATCTCGGCCCGGAGGGCGGTGAGATGCAGCGTGACGAAGAGCGCGAGATAGGCCGCCC
>JBKOZY010000206.1:0-8292 GCA_046726135.1 Pseudomonadota bacterium
TTGTGGAATTGCGGTGACGCGGCGAAACGCGCCAGAAAATTCACCGGCCGCTTCAATGCTGGCCCCTGCCCCACCTCTGACATACGCTACCTCTCACCCCCGGACGGTGGTTCCGGCCCGCCCTTCCTGGAATTCATGATGAACACAGGCCTGACGGCGGTCAATATGACACGGCGGGTCGGTTCAGCCGATCGAGGTGCAAGAAGGCTGCCAAAAAAGAGAGCCGCACGCGCGGCTCTGGAGTCTAACAGGGAGGCGTCAAACAGAGTGGACAGGAGCCACTCGCGAATCCAGACGACTGGATACGGTTACCAAATTATTCGCCACCTCTTACCAAATGGTTAACGATTCTTACCAAAGTCACAGTTTGAACACGGAATCCGCCGCGGAGCGACTTGCTCGTTTCGCGGTGATGGCAGCTTCGAGGCGCGTGATCTCCTCGCGCAGCACGCCGATGCGCCATTCGAGCTCCTCGACGGAAAGGAGGGCGAGGTCGTCCCCGATCGGGACTTCGGGTTTCTTCGCCGGCCTGTCGTCGTCACGATCCATTGGAATGCCTCATCGCGTCGCTCAGCCTTCACTGTCATTGCCAAGAGTGCGCCCGCCCGGCTAGACCATCAAGCCGATTTCGCGACGACAAGGTAGACCGCAATGACGAGCTCAATCCCCGACACCATGACGGCGATCGCCATCACCGAGCCGGGTGGCCCGGACGTGCTGGTCGCGACCGATCTGGCGGTGCCGACGCCGGGGGAACGCGAGATCCTGGTCCATGTCGAGGCGGCCGGCATCAACCGTCCGGACGTGCTGCAGCGCAAGGGCGGCTATCCGCCGCCGCCCGGGGCTCCGGCGACCCCTGGGCTCGAGATTGCCGGCTGGGTGGCGCAGGTCGGACCCGGCGTTAGACGCTACCATCCGGGCGACTGGGTGTGCGCTCTCGTCGCGGGCGGCGGCTATGCCGAATATTGCGTCGTCCATGAGGACAATGCCCTGCCGGTGCCGCAGGGCCTGTCGGCAGTCGAGGCGGCCGGCATTCCCGAGACGTTCTTCACGGTATGGACCAATGTGTTCGAGCGCGGGCGGCTCAAGGCCGGCGAGATTTTTCTGTGCCATGGCGGCTCGTCCGGCATCGGCACGACAGCAATCCAGATGGCGCGGGCAAAGGGAGCGCGGGTGTTCGCTACCGCGGGATCGGCCGAGAAGTGCCGGGCCTGCGAAGCGCTTGGCGCCGAACGGGCGATCAATTATCGCGAGGAGGATTTCGTCGAAATTGTCAAACAGGCGACCAACGGCAAGGGCGCCGATGTCATTCTCGACATGGTCGGCGGCGGCTACATCCAGCGCAACATCGCGGTCGCTGCCCGTGACGGCCGCATCGTCAACATTGCTTTTCTCGAGGGCTCCAAAATGGAGATCGACCTCCTGCCAATGATGATGAAGCGGCTGACGCTCACCGGCTCGACCTTACGCATTCGCAGTGTCGCCGAGAAGGCGGAAATCGCCCGGGCGCTGGAGGAGCGTGTCTGGCCGTTGATCGAAAGCGGCACGATCAAGCCGGAGATCTACCGGACGTTTCCGATGCGGGAGGCGGCCGCCGCCCATGCGCTGATGGAAAGCAACGCCCATATCGGCAAGATCGTTCTGACCACCTGATTGGCTGCCAAAGCGATTGAACCCGGCGGCGCTTCCGCCTATATCCTACGCCTATCCCCTAAGTAACCATCGTTATGCCTCGGAACCTGAGGTTCTGAAGGAGTGAAAGCATGTCCAACGCCCCATTGATGCCCAAGGCGACCGCCGTCTGGCTGGTCGAGAACACCGGATTGAGCTTCCGGCAAATCGCCGATTTCTGCCATCTCCACGAGCTCGAAGTGAAGGGCATCGCCGATGGCGACGTGGCCCAGGGAATCAAGGGCCTCGACCCGGTGACCTCCGGCCAGCTCAACCGCGACGAGATCGCCAAGGGCGAGGCGGATCCCGCCTATCGGCTGAAGCTCCATGAATCGAAAGTGTCGATTCCGACGCCGAAGAGCCGGCGGGGACCACGCTATACGCCGGTGTCGCGCCGCCAGGACCGCCCGGACGCGATCGCCTGGCTCTTGCGCAATCATCCGGAGCTGCCGGATGCGGCGATCATGAAGCTCGTCGGAACGACCAAGCCGACCATCCAGTCGATCCGCGACAGGACCCATTGGAACTCGGTCAACATCAAGCCGGTCGACCCGGTGACGCTCGGCCTGTGCACGCAGCTCGAGCTCGATCTCGCGGTGCGCCGGGCGGCCCGAAAATCGGGCAGCGCCACAGTCGAGTCCGGTGCCACCAACACGCTGCTGCCCGCCGCCGAGGCGCTGCGCGAGCCGGAGATGCCGACGCCCGCGGAGGAAAGCGATGAGCGGGGCAGCAGCAAGCCGGACTATGATCCGGAGTCGGTGTTCGCGCGATTGAAGCCGTTGAAACCCGAGCGCGAGGAGGATTCCTGATGCGCATTCTCATCGTCGGTGCCGAGGGCACCATCGGCCGGGCCGTAACGGCAGCGCTGAGCGGCGGTCACGACATCATCAAGGCGGGACGCAAGAGCGGTGATGTCCATGTCGATATCGCCGATCGCCGGTCGATCGACGCGCTCTACGCCAAGATCGGCAAGGTCGATGCGGTGGTGTCGGCGGCCGGCCATGTCCATTTCGGGCCGCTGGTCGACATGACCCATGACCAGTTCATGTCCGGTCTCACCAACAAGCTGATGGGCCAGGTCGACCTGGTGCTCGCCGGCATCCCGCATGTCAACGACAATGGCTCCTTCACCTTGACCAGCGGCATTCTCGACCGCGACCCGATCCGCGCCGGAGCCAACGCCGCGACGGTGAATGCGGCACTTGCGGGATTTGCGCTCAGCGCGGCGATCGAGCTGCCGCGGGGCTTGCGGATCAATGTGGTGAGCCCGGCGCTGCTCGATGAATCGGCGGAGAAGCTCGGCTCATGGTTCCCGGGACATGAGACGGTGCCGGCGGCACGGGCGGCCAAGGGTTATGTGAAGAGCGTCGAAGGCGGGCTCACCGGCAAGGTCATTGCAATTGGGTAGGTGAGGCAATAGGCATTGGGCAGTAGGCCGTGAGCAATGCCCTTCCCTACTGCCTACTGCTTCACCGGAACCGTGTAGTTGAGCGGCAGCCGGCCGCCATCGGCATAGATGGTCTGGCCGGTGATGTAGCTTGCATCGTCGGAAGCGAGGAAGGCAGCGACCGCGGCGATCTCCTCCGGCTCGCCGATGCGCCCGAGCGGAGTGCGCGACAGAAGCTTGGCGCGCGCCGCCTCGTCGGTCATCACGGTCTTCAAGATCCGGGTGTTGATCGAGCCGGGACCGATGGCGTTCACCCTGATGCCATATTCCGCGAGCGATAGCGCCATCACTTTGGTCAGCTGGTTGAGGCCGCCCTTGGATACCGAGTAGGGAACCTGGTTGGCAATGGCAAAGACGGCGTTGACCGAGGACATGTTGATGACGCTGCCCGGTCGGCGACCCGCCTTGACCTGCGCGACCATCTGACGGGCAACGGCCTGGGCCATCAGAAAGGCGCCGCGCAGATTGACGCTCAGCACGGCATCGAAATCGGCCTCGGAGATCTCGAGGAAATCGATGCCCTTGATCACGGCAGCGTTGTTGACGAGGATGTCGACGGCGCCGAAGGCATCGACGGTGCGCTCGACGGTGGCCCGCACTTCCGCGCTCTTGGCGACATCGCATTGGAAGAACACCGCCTCGTGACCGGCGTCGCGCAGCCCATTGGCCACCGTTTGGCCCTCGGCGCCGTTGATATCGGCGACCGCCACCTGGGCGCCATCGCGGGCAAAGCGCTCGGCACAGGCGCGGCCAATGCCATTGCCGCCACCGGTGATCAATGCAACCCGGCCTTCAAGCGATGTCATGTGATGCTCTCCTTATCATTCTTTCAACTCATCTCTGCATTAAGCCGCGGGCCATCATGGCTTCAGAAATCTCATCCAGGATGGCGGGGTCGTCGATGGTCGCGGGCAGCTTCCACGGCTCGCAATCGGCCATGCGGCGCATGGTTCCGCGGAGGATCTTGCCGGACCGGGTCTTGGGCAGCCGCTTGATGGTGATCACCGTCTTGAGCGCGGCGACGGCGCCGATCGCCTCGCGCACCCGCTGAACACATTCGGACTCGATTGCGCCGCAGTCGCGGGCGACGCCGGCCTTGAGCACGACAAGCCCGAGCGGCACCTGACCTTTGATTGCGTCCTTGATGCCGAGCACGGCACATTCGGCGACATCGGGATGGGAGGCGAGCACCTCCTCCATGGCGCCGGTCGACAGTCGGTGGCCGGCGACATTGATGATGTCGTCGGTGCGCGCCATGACGAAGAGGTAACCATCCTCGTCGCGATAGCCGGCGTCGGCGGTCTCGTAATAGCCGGGAAAACGCGACAGATAGCTCTGGCGGAAGCGTTCGTCGGCGTTCCACAGGGTGGGCAGGCAGCCGGGCGGCAGCGGCAGCTTGACGGCGATGGCGCCGAGCGTGCCGGGTGCCGTCGGCCGGCCGTCGCTGCCGAGAATGGCGATGTCGTAGCCCGGCATCGGCACGCTCACCGAGCCGTATTTCACCGGCAGCATGCCGAGCCCGACCGGATTGGCCGCCATCGCCCAGCCGCTCTCGGTCTGCCACCAATGGTCGATCACCGGCACCTTGAGCATGGCCTCGGCCCATTTGATGGTGTCGGTGTCGGCACGCTCGCCGGCGAGGAACAGGGTGCGGAATTGCGGCATCTCGTAACGGGCGATCTCGGCGCCCTGCGGGTCCTCGCGCTTGATGGCGCGAAAGGCGGTCGGCGCGGTGAACAGGGCAACGACGCCATGCTCGGCGATGACGCGCCAGAAGGCGCCGGCATCCGGCGTGCCCACGGGCTTGCCCTCATAGAGCACGCTCGCGGCGCCGACGATCAGCGGGGCGTAGACGATGTAGCTGTGGCCAACCACCCAGCCGATGTCGGAGGCGGCCCAGAAGGTCTCGCCGGGGGCAATGGCATAAATGTTGGTCATGGTCCAGGCGAGCGCCACCAGATGTCCGCCATTGTCGCGGACGATGCCCTTGGGCTGGCCGGTGGTTCCCGAAGTGTAGATGATGTAGAGCGGATCGGTGGCCGCGACCGGAACGCAGGCCTCCTTGCGGCCACGTTGGCGAGCGGCGGAGACGAGGCTGGCAAGGTCATGATCGCGGCCCGGCAGGAGCGGCGCATCGAGCTCCGGACGCTGCAGCACGATCACCGACGAGACCGACGCGTCGGCGTGGGCAAGTGCCTGGTCGAGCAGCGGCTTGTAGGCGATCACCCGCTGCGCCTCGATGCCACAGGAGGCGGTGACGATGATCTTGGGCTTGGCGTCGTTGATGCGGGTCATCAGCTCGGCGGCGGCAAAACCACCGAACACCACCGAATGAATGGCGCCGAGCCGCGCCACCGCCAGCATGGCGATCACGGCCTCCGGCACCATCGGCATATAGATCAGCACGCGGTCGCCCTTAGCGGCGCCGAGATCGGCGAGAACGGCAGCGAAAGTTTCGACCTCGTCCAGCAGCGCGCGATAGTTGTAGCGCCGCTTGGTGCCGGTGACCGGCGAATCGTAAAATCAGCGCCAGGCGCTCGCCATGACCCGCCGCGACATGGCGGTCGAGACAATTCCAGGCAGTGTTGCATTGCGCACCGGCAAACCAGCGGTCGAGGCCATCGCGCCGGGTCAGCACCGCATCCCAGGGCTTGAACCAGTCGATGGCAGACGCCGCCTCGGCCCAGAACGCTTCAGGGTCGCGCTGCCACGCGGCGTAGACGTCATGATATCGGCTCATTGTCGCGCCTTTCGGTCCTCACTCATTGTTGGCACGGACGGTCGCTTGCGGGCAACTTCCGGCGACGGCCATGGTTGTGCGCGGGGGGTCATAGGATTAAGGGTATCGGCATGGTCACCCCGTCCCATCCCGGCCGCGAGCACCGGGTCGACTTTCTGCGCGGCGCTGCGCTCCTCATCATCTTCATCAATCACATCCCAGGCAATGCGCTGTCGCATTTCACGCCGGTCAATTACGGCTTCTCCGATGCCGCCGAGATCTTCGTCACGCTCGCCGGCTTCGCGGCGGCGCAGGCATATTTTCCGGCATTCGCCAAGGGTGAGCGGTTCGCGGCGACCTTGAAGAGCTGGCGGCGCGCCTGGCTCCTTTATCTCTGCCACATCGCCTCGACGATCGCTTGCGTCGCCATTCTCGCCGCCGCGGCGATCATCTTCGCCAAGCCTGGCTATCTCGCCGATACCATCGAGCCGCTCTATATCGATATCGCGCCACTGTTCACCGAGCCGGCGCGCGGCTATATCGGCATCGCAACGCTCGGTCATCAGCTCGGCTATTTCAACATCCTGCCGATGTATATGGTGCTGCTGTTCGCCATGCCGGCGATCATGGCGCTGGCGCTGCACGGCATGGTGCCGCTGCTCACCGCCTCGGTCGTGCTGTGGATCGCCGCCGGCACCTTCGCTCTCGACTTTCCCAATTACCCGACGCATGGCGGCTGGTACTTCAATCCCTTCGCCTGGCAGGTTCTGCTGGTCGGCGGTTTCGCGCTGGGCTTAGCGTGGCGGCGGCAGCTCAGCATCAAGCTGCCGGCTTGGCTGGTGGCGATCGCGGTGGGCTATGTCATCCTGGCCGCCATCGTCAGGACGCAGGAGCTTTGGGCCTATTTCCCGGCGCTGCCGCTGCCGCCGCTGATCTGGGGCTTCGAAAAGGGCTATGTCGCCCTGCCGCGCCTGCTGCATGGGATGGCGCTCCTGGTCATCCTGATGGGCACGCCGCTGTGGGCGCTGCTTAAGAAGATCCCGCCGGGCTCACCATTCCATGCGATGGGACGCAATGCGTTGGCGGTTTTCTGCTGGGGATCGATCCTGTGCGTCGTCGCGACCGTCGCCCGCTTCGAGATCGGCGGCGGCATCATTGTCGACCTCATCATCGTGGCGGCGCATTTCGTCACCATCGATCGCCGAAGAGCATCGAGCCGAGCGCGATCAAAATGGACGGGAGCACCGCTCCGCAGCTCGACCCGATGGCGCAAAATGCGTTTCAGAACGTGCGCATCAGGGGAGGATAGCCATGACGACTGCTTATGACACCGACCTGGACAAGACTGGCGCGAATTATCAACCGCTGACGCCGCTGACCTTTCTCGAACGGTCGGCCAAGGTCTATCCCGACCATCCAGCGATCATCCATGGGTCGCTTCGGCGCGACTATCGTTCCTTCTACGCCCGCTCGCGGCAACTGGCATCGGCGCTTGTCAGGCGCGGCATCGGCAAGGGCGACACCGTTTCGGTTCTGCTCGCTAATGCCCCGCCAATGCTCGAATGCCATTACGGGGTGCCGATGGCGGGCGCGGTGCTCAACACGCTCAACACCCGCCTTGATGCCGCCGTCATCGCGTTCTCGCTCGATCATGCGGCGAGCAAGCTCTTCATCGTCGACCGCGAGTTCTCGAGCGTCGCGGCACAGGCGCTGACGATGACGCGGTCGGCGAAACCGGTCGTGATCCATGCCGATGAGCGCGAGTTCGAGGTTGGGGGCGAGCTGATCGGCGAGATGGATTATGAGGATTTCCTGCGCGGCGGCGATCCCGACCATGACTGGGCAATGCCCGACGACGAGTGGAACGCGATCTCGCTCAACTACACATCGGGAACCACCGGCGACCCCAAGGGCGTGGTGTATCACCATCGCGGCGCCTATCTGCTGGCGCAGGGCAATGTCATCACGGCAGCGATGAAGAAACATCCGGTCTATCTGTGGACATTGCCGATGTTCCACTGCAACGGCTGGTGCTTTCCCTGGACGATGTCGGTGATCGGCGGGACGCATGTGTGCCTGCGTTGGGTGCGCGCCAAGGCGATCTGGCAAGCGCTTGCCGAGCATCGGGTGACGCATCTTTGCGGCGCACCGATCGTGATGTCGACCATTCTCGGCGCACCGGCCGAGGACAAGCAGCCGCTCGGTCACGCGGTCGAGTTCTTCACTGCGGCGGCGCCGCCGCCCGAGGCGGTGCTGGCGGCGATGGCGGAGGCCGGCTTCAACGTCACCCATCTCTACGGGCTGACCGAGACCTATGGGCCGGCGGTGGTCAATGACTGGAAGGAGGACTGGTCGAGCCTCGCCTCGCCTGAGCGGGCAGCGCTCAAGGCGCGCCAAGGCGTGCGCTATTGCGCTCTCGAGGATCTGGCGGTGCTCAACACGCTCAACACCCGCC
>JBKOZY010000207.1:0-5354 GCA_046726135.1 Pseudomonadota bacterium
AACCGCATGCCGCTCTACGCCGCCGCCTTCATGGTATTCACGCTGGCGAATGTGGGGCTGCCCGGCACGTCCGGCTTCATCGGCGAGTTTCTCTCGCTCCTGGGGACGTTCCAGGTCAACACCGCGGTGGCGACCCTCGCCACGCTCGGCGTGATCCTGTCGGTGGCCTATGCGCTGTGGCTCTACCGCAAGATCATCTTCGGCACGCTGAAGCCGCATCTCGCCGGTATCATGGACCTCGACCGGCGCGAGATCATCGTGCTGGCGCCGCTGGTCATGCTGACGATTTTCTTCGGCGTCTACCCCCAACCGGTGCTCGACATGTCGGCGGCCTCGGTGACGGCGCTCCTGGAGAACTACGAGAAGGCGCTCGGCGTTGCCAAGGCCGCCGCGCTGGTAACGCCGTGAATGGATGTCTGCGCATGTTCCCCCTCACCCGGCCTCGCTTTGCTCGGCCACCCTGTCCCCAACGGGGATTGGGTACTGAGCCTGTCCGCGAACGCGGCGAGCTCCCTCTCCCCAGCGGGGAGAGGGTCGGGGTGCGGGGGCCGATACCTTCGCCATTGCATCAACTAGGCTTCGCGCGATGAACGACCCGGTTCCGGTCCCCGCCTTGCTGCCGGTCCTGCCGGAGCTGCTGCTGGCGGTCGGCGCCATGGCGCTGTTGATGTTCGGCGTCTACTACCGTGCCGAGCGGCTGCCGCAACGCGCGAATGGCATCGCCATTGCCCTCCTGATCATTGCCGGCTTGACGGTGGTCGCCGTGCCGGGTGACAAGCTCGTCACGTTCGGCGGGAGCTTCGTGCTCGACAGCTTCGCGCGCGTCATGAAAATCCTGGCGCTGATCGGGTCGGCCACCGCGCTGGTCATGTCGCCGAGCTATCTCGCCGCCGAGAGGCAGGAGAAGTTCGAATATGCGATTCTGATCCTGCTCTCGACCCTCGGCATGATGCTGCTCGCGTCGGCGGCCGACCTCATCGCGCTCTATCTCGGTCTCGAGCTGATGAGCCTCTCGCTCTATGTGCTCGCAGCGTTCCACCGCGACTCGGTGCGTTCGACCGAGGCGGGTCTGAAGTACTTCGTGCTCGGCGCGCTCTCCTCCGGCATGCTGCTCTATGGCGCATCCCTGATCTATGGCTTCACCGGCACCGTCAGCTTCGCCGGCATCGCGCAAGCCGCCGGCGAGGGCGGCCTCGGGCTGGTGTTCGGCATCGTGTTTCTGTTCGCCGGATTCTGCTTCAAGGTGTCGGCCGTGCCGTTCCACATGTGGACGCCCGACGTCTACGAGGGCGCGCCCACCCCGATCACCGCCTTTTTCGCCGCCGCCCCCAAGGTCGCCGGCATCGCCATGTTCGTGCGCGCGACCATTGCGTCGTTTCCCGGGATCACCACCCAGTGGCAGCAGATCCTGGTGTTCGTCGCCATTGCCTCGATGGCGCTCGGCGCGTTCGCGGCGATCGGTCAGCGCAACATCAAGCGGCTGATGGCGTATTCGTCCATCGGCCATATGGGATTCGCGTTGATCGGACTGGCGGCGGCGACCGAGGAAGGCGTGCGCGGCGTCGTCATCTATATGGCGATCTATCTCACCATGACGCTCGGCACCTTCGCGTGCATCCTGGCGATGCGGCGCGATGGCGCCATGCTGGAGGACATTCGCGACCTTGCCGGCCTTGCGCGCACCAACCCGCCCATGGCCTTCTTCCTCGCCATGCTGCTGTTCTCGCTCGCCGGCATCCCGCCGCTGGCGGGCTTTTTCGCCAAGTTCTACGTCTTCCTCGCCGCCATCAAGGCCGGGCTCTATATGCTCGCCGTCATCGGCGTGATCACCAGCGTGGTCGGCGCCTACTATTATCTAATGATCGTCAAGATCATGTATTTCGACGCCCCCGAACCGGGCTTCGCACCGATGCCGCAGGAGCTCAAGGCGGTGCTCGCCGTGACCGGCTTGTTCAACCTCTTGTTCTTCGTGTACCCCGCGCCGCTCCTCGATGCGGCGGCGGCTGCGGCGAAGTCGCTGTTCTGATGCAGTTGGATCCCGCGGCGATCCGCGCGCGCGTGCGGCTCGAAGCGCATGAGGCGCTCGGCTCCACCAACGCGGCAGCGCTCGCGCGGGCGCGCGCCGGCGAGCGGGGCCCGTTGTGGATCACCGCCTCCCGGCAGACGGCGGGCCGCGGCCGCCGTGGACGCGCGTGGGTATCGGAGCCGGGAAACCTCTATGCGACATTGCTCCTGACCGACCCGTCGCCGCCGCATCGCGCGGCTGAGCTGTCGTTCGTGGCCGCCCTTGCGGTCGGTGACGCGATCATGGCACTCGCGCCGCCCGGGCCGGCCGCCGGGCCGGCCGTCGCGTCCCGTCTTACCATCAAGTGGCCGAACGATGTGCTCATCGACGGCGCCAAATGCGCTGGCATCCTGATCGAAGGCGAGAGCGGCGGGGAAGGGGTTGCGGTGGCGGTCGGCATCGGTGTGAATTGTGCCCATCACCCGCAGGATCTCGCCTTTCCGGCGACCGATCTCGCGGCGGTCGGGCTCGTGATCGATCCCCCAGGCCTGTTCAACGTATTGTCGCGCACCATGCTGGACCGTCTGGCGCAATGGGATCGCGGCGACGGCTTCCCGGCGATCCGGGCCGAGTGGTTGCGGCGCGCGGTCGGCCTGGGCAGTCATATCCGCGTTCTGTTCGGCGACCAGGAGCTCGAAGGGCGGTTCGAGACGTTCGACAGCACCGGCCGTCTCGTCCTGCGGCTGGCTGACGGAACGATGCAAGCCATTGCCGCCGGCGACGTGTTCCCATTGCCCGAAGGTCGCCAAGAACTCAGCGCACTTGCTCTCCCCAGCGGGGAGAGGGTGGGGTTGAGGGGGTCATGACGTTCGATAGAATTGGTCCCTCTCACCCGGATCGCTTCGCGATCCGATCTCTCCTCGTCGGGGAGAGGTGGCGCGCATTGCGCGCTCGCTGCCGAACCTCCCGTTCCGTGTCGAGCATGGCGCAGCCGGCATGAGCGCGCCCGGCGACGACCTCGTCTTCGCGGCGCTGGGCGGAGTCGGCGAGATCGGAATGAACCTCGCCATCTATGGGCTCGGCAACGAGCGCCGCCGCACCTGGCTGGCAGTCGATTTCGGCATGTCGATTGCCAGCGAGGAGCACCTCCCCGGGGTCGACCTCATCTATCCGGACATCCGTTACCTCGTCGAGGAGCGGAGAAACCTCGCCGCCATCGTGCTGACCCATGCCCACGAGGACCATATCGGCGCCCTCCTCGACCTGTGGCCGCAGCTCGAGGTTCCGGTCTATGCCACCCCTTTCACCGCCGCGCTGCTGCAGGCCAAGCGCGAGGGGGAGCCCGGCGCCCCGGAAATCCCGGTCAAGGTCATGCCCCTAGGCGGGCGCTTCTCGGTGAGCTCTTTCGACCTCGAATATGTGTCGGTCGCGCATTCGATTCCGGAATCCAATGCGCTGGTCATCCGCACCCCGCTCGGCACCGTCCTGCATACCGGCGACTGGAAGATCGATCCGACCCCGGTCATCGGCCCGCCGACCGACGAAGCCAGGCTGCGGGCGCTCGGCGACGAGGGCGTGCTTGCCCTGATCGGGGATTCCACCAATGCCGTCCGCGACGGTCGTTCGCCGTCCGAGAGCGACGTCGCCCGGACGCTCGCCGAGCTGGTCGCGAGTGCCCCCGGCCGCGTCGCCGTCACCACCTTTGCGTCGAACGTCGCCCGCATTCGTTCCGCCGCCCTTGCCGCGCGCGCCGCGAGGCGCGAGGTCGTCGTCGTCGGTCGCGCCATGGAGCGGATCGTTCAGGTCGCCCGCGAGACCGGTTACCTCGACGGGATCCAGAACTTCCGCGGGGTCGATGCCTATCAGTCGCTGCCGCGGCAGCGCATCCTGGCCTTGTGCACCGGAAGCCAGGGCGAGGGGCGCGCCGCGCTCGCCCGCATTGCCGAGGCACAGCACCCGTCGGTGACGCTCGACCGCGGCGACCGGGTGATCTTTTCCTCGCGCACTATTCCCGGCAACGAGAAGGAGGTCGCACGCGTGGTCAATGGCCTCATCCGCCAGGGGATCGAAGTCATCAGCGATCGCACCCATCTGGTCCATGTCTCCGGCCATCCGCGCCGGGCCGAGATCGAGGAGATGTACGGCTGGGTGCGGCCGCGGATCGTGGTTCCGGTACACGGCGAGGCCCTGCATCTGTCCGAGCACGCGGCCATCGCGCGCGCACTTCAGGTTCCCGAGGTGGTCGTCTGCGAAAACGGCGATCTCGTGCGCCTCGCCCCTGGACCTCCCGCCATCATCGACGAGGTCCCGGCCGCCCGCATCTACAAGGATGGCCGCCTGCTGGTCGAGGCGGATGCCTCCACGGTCCCGCACCGCCGGCGCCTGAGCTTTGCCGGCATGGTGTCGATTGCGCTCGCGATCACCCGCAAGGGCGAGCTCGCCACCGATCCGGAGATCGAGCTCACCGGTATCCCGCAACAGACGGCCGACGGAGCCACGCTCGACGACATCGCCTATGACGCGGTGATAGGGACCTTCGAGTCGCTGCCGCGCGCCCGCCGCGGCGATCCCGAAGCGCTCGCCGAGGCGGTCCGCGGTGCGGTGCGCTCGGCCATCGCCCAACATTGGGGCAAGAAGCCCATGTGCCATGTGCATGTGCTGGCGGTATGATGAAGAGGGCATAGGGAATGTGAGTTAGGGCAGGGCGTTCTCCGCCATTTTTCTCCACCCGCTATTCGCCACTCGCTAAGCCCCGCACCGGAGGTGCCAATGATCGGCCGGCTCAATCATGTTGCCATTGCGGTCCGTGACCTCGCCAAGGCGGTTGCCATCTACCGCGACCAGCTGGGCGCCGAGGTCTCAGCGGCGGTCCCGCAACCGGATCATGGCGTCACCACCGTGTTCGTGAACCTGCCCAACACCAAGATCGAGTTCATCAGCCCGCTCGGGGAGGGCTCTCCCATCGCCAAGTTTCTCGAGCGGAACCCCGACGGCGGCATCCATCACGTCTGCTACGAGGTCGACGACATCGTTGCCGCCCGCGATGCCCTCAAGGCCGCCGGCGCCCGGGCGCTGGGCGACGGCGAGCCCAAGATGGGGGCGCACGGGAAGCCGGTTTTGTTCCTGCATCCCAAGGACTTCTGCGGCACCCTGGTGGAGCTGGAACAGGCCTGACACCGCGGCGTGGTCGTTCCCGCGAAGGCGGGAACCTATGACCACAGGCCGCGCCGAGCTACTCTGACGGTGTTCATGGGTCCCCGCCTTCGCGGGGACGAGTGCGTCCGACAGGACGCTTGTCAGCACGGTGGAGGTCCGTGTCATGTGAAGTCACCGCACATGTAGCTGAAGG
>JBKOZY010000208.1:0-9580 GCA_046726135.1 Pseudomonadota bacterium
TCCTGGACTTCTGAGGCATCGAAGTGCTCCTCGGCTCTGGCGCCCCTTTCCAGCTTCAAACACTGGCGGGGCAGGAGCACGGCCGGACCATCCCATTAGCAGATGAAAACCGATCGAGGTGCCACGTAGTCACTTTTCGACTACACTAGACGGGTGCTCCAGGTGGCCGAAGTACGCGCTCAGCGCCGCCACGCTTACATCCTGCCTGCGAGTCAGGCCGATAACGCATTAGCGCGATTTGGTGGAGAGGGTGATGAAGAGTCCTGCCGTCGGTGGTACTGGTCGGTGCATCGATTATGAGCTCGGGCATGGGAGCCATGAACTAGAGCGTCTTGATGAACAGGCTCAGATCGTCGCACCGATCACGCTGCAGCTCTTTCGCGAAGCCGGCATCGCTCAGGGCATGCGCGTGTTGGATATTGGAAGCGGCGCCGGCCATGTAGCCTTTCTGGCTGCAGAACTTGTCGGGCCGACCGGGGTGGTGATTGGGGCCGACAGAGCAGCGGTAGCTGTGGCGGCTGCACAGACACACGTGAAGGCACGCACAGCGCATCAGGTGTCATTTTGGGAGGGCGACCCTACGGAGTTTACTTTTGAACAACCATTCGACGCAGTCGTCGGGCGCTACGTGCTGATGTTTCAGACGGATCCGGCAGCAATGTTGCGCAAGATACGGAGTCACCTCCGGCCCGGCGGCGTAATTGCCTTTCACGAATCGCACCTGACCAGCGCTCACTCCGTCCCGCCGGCGCCAATCTATGACCGCTGTAACCAGTGGATCATCGTGACATTTAAACGGCTTGGCACCGAAACGCAGATGGGCGCTAAGCTTTACGCTGCATTCACCGCGGCGGGCCTTCCGGCCCCAGCTATGCGGGCGTCGTCGATTATCGGCGGTGGCGATGGCGCCTTGCCCTGGCTGCATCACACTGCGGAGCTAGTGCGCACACTGCTTCCGGAAATAGAGAGGATGGGAGTGGCGACGGCTGCTGATATCGACATTGAGACGTTGTACGAGCGACTTCATCGCGAAGTTGGTTCCGAGGGCAGCGTCATCATCGGGCGCTCGGAAGTCGGCGCGTGGTCGCGCATCTAATGCCAGCGTCATCATATCGCCAGTAAAATTAGTGCTGCCACGCACTCTCTGTCATCGGCAAGCCCTTCTTCTGATATTGGCCCCTCTGCGACCTCCGTCGACGTCTGCTTTTTGCGCCGCTGTTGGGAGACAAGCGGACATCAGCCGCGACTGCTGCGACTCAATTTTCCAATGGCCGCCATCGAACCAGTACGGAAAGGCGAATTGGGGGGCGATATCCTGCAGCGAGTCTTTAGCTCGACCGGTCAGGCCTGCGGCACAATTCTCTTGGAAGCAAAGAGAACGAAGAACTGGAGTGATGGCTGGCTTGCCAAGCTCCGTGCGGATCAGCGCACCGCAAACGCCGAGATCGCCGTCCTGGTCTCTCGTGCTCTGCCCAAGGGCAACGACAGCTTCGGGCACATTGATGGTATCTGGATCACCGATCCTCGTTTTGTGGTCCCGCTGGTCATAGCGCTGCGGCAAACACTGATTGAGGTCGGAAGCACGCGCCTTGCCCAAGCGGGTCAAGTATCTGTCCGGCCCCAAGTTCCGGCATCATGTGGAAACGATCGTCGAGAAGTTCTCCGACATGCGCGCAGAGCTCGATCGCGAGAAGCGGGCAATGATGCGTTCATGAGCGAAACGCGAGGCCCAGATCCAGGGGGTCATCGAGTCGACTGTCGGTCTGTATGGCGATCTGCAGGGAATAGCAGGCTGCGCACTTGCAGAAATCAAAGGGCTGGAACTGCCGTTGCTAGAGGGCGAACTCGAATATCCTGCAGTGGGAAATGAGTTATGAAGCATGTTGCAAGGCGACGGTCCTGTTTTCGCCGTCGATCTCGGAGGCCCGTCCTGCCACTCCAACCGCTGAGCCGGGATGTCCTATGCCGCCCTGGTAAGGCGACCTCGATCTCCCTGACGGTCTCTGCGGCAACGGGAACGAGGTTGAGGGTGCGCCGTACCGCCTTGAATGCAAGAGCAGCGCCGACAAGCTAGACCGCGATTAAGAAAGCCTGGGGGTTTGGGACGGTGACGCTTAGGTGACCGAGTTATTGGGCATAAGCATGCCGGCGACCGCGGCGGGCTCATAGAGCATGACCGTGTCATATGGCCCAGTCCCACCGAAGTGCTGGTTCATGAGGAGGAGCCCCTCCACCCCGACTACCGGCACGCCCCAGAGATAGATAGGCATTTGGGCGATGCGCTCGAGGCTGCTGACATCGACCTCCGTCAGAAAGTCCACTTCAGCGCAACTTCATATCGATGACCGTGTTCCGGTCGCGGGCAGCGGCCGGATTGCTGCCGTTAGGCGGAGCAACCCCTTCCTTGTGACGTCAACCGGGCCTCAGTTCGTCATAGAGGTCGTTGACCATGAATCGACCGGTCAGGGGTGGAAATTGAGCCACTCGCGTTAGACCCTGCAAATTGACTTCGGGGTGATTCGAGTAGTGCTCATTCAAACGAGCTAGGTCTGCCTTCAACTCCCGTGATCGAATGAACCTTTGATTCGCCCCCATGAAGAGGGGAGCGACCCGTTCATGTAGGTTATCACCCGATACAAAAACCTCGGCAAAGAACAGCGGTGTTATGTTTGTCCTGAACAGCAAATGAAGATGGCTGCTTCATCTCGATTCAATGCCTGGATGAACGATCTGTCGAATAGCGCAATTGGACCCATCCATATTCCTTAGCTCTGGCCCACTTATGCTGTCCCCGGATCAGACGCCGATTTGCATTTACCTCCCCTCAAGCCTCGCCGATCAGATGTTTAGCGAACTGTGATGACCGGGTGATGACCGGCAGCCCAGTCGCGCTGAATCCGAACTGGGCGAGCCACTTAAGTGATTAATAGCGCGATGGTTTTCTGGAGCGGGCGATGGGATTCGAACCCACGACCCCAACCTTGGCAAGGTTGTGCTCTACCCCTGAGCTACGCCCGCGTCCGATGGTTGGCTTTATTGCGCATGGTCCTGGCAAATGCAATAGCAGGGTCCATGACCGCCACCCCCGAGGATCTGTTTCACCGCCTGAGCGAGCTCGGGATCGCCACCACCACCGCCGAGCACCCGCCGGTGTTCACGGTCGAAGAGGCGAAGGCGCTGCGCGGCCAGATCGCCGGTTGTCATATCAAGAATCTCTTTCTCAAGGACAAGCGCGATCAACTCTGGCTTGTCGTCTGCCTCGAGGACCGGGCCATCGAGCTCAAGACTCTGCCGACCCTGATCGGCTCGGCCCGCCTGTCCTTTGCCCGCCCCGATCTCCTGCGCGAGGTCTTGGGCGTCGAGCCGGGATCGGTCACCCCCTTCGCGCTGATCAACGACACCACCGGTCGCGTCACCGTCGTCCTCGACGCCGAGATGATGCAGGCCGACCGCCTCAATTGCCACCCGCTCCACAACGGCGCCACCACCACCATCAGCTCCGCCGGGCTCCTCCGCTTCATCCAAGCCTGCGGCCACACCCCCCGCCTGGTGGCGCTCGGCTGACCCTGACACCGGGGCGTTGTAATTCTCCGTCCCATCGGCCATCTATGGCGCGAATGCGCATCTGAAAGAGGTAACAAGCGATGGACAAGCCTTTCATGAGCATGTCCGGCAACGTGGCCCAAGCCCCCGCGGCCAAGGCCGCCGACTCCCTGATTCGCGACAGCGACACCCGCAATTTCATGGCCGACGTCATCGACGCCTCGCGCCAGGTACCCGTGCTGGTTGATTTCTGGGCCCCGTGGTGCGGTCCCTGCAAGCAGCTCACCCCGGCGCTTGAGAAGATCGTCCGCGAGGCCAATGGCGCCGTGAAGCTGGTCAAGATCAATGTCGACGAGAACCAGCAGCTTGCCGCGCAGATGCGCATCCAGTCGATTCCGGCGGTCTTTGCCTTCGTCAACGGTCAGCCGGTCGACGGCTTCATGGGGGCCCTGCCCGAAGGTGAGCTGAAGAAATTCGTCTCCCGCCTGACCGGCAGCGAGATCGGCGCCGAGATCGACGCCATCCTCGACGAGGCCGACACGGCGCTCGCCGCCAAGAACTACAAAGCCGCCGGCCAGATCTATGCCGACATTCTCGGCGCCGACCGGGAAAACACGCGCGCCATTGCCGGCCTCGCTCGCGCCCAGATCGGCAATGACGATCTCGACGGCGCCCGCGCCACCCTTGGCCTGGTTCCTCCCGCCAAGGCCGGCGATCCCGCCATCAGCAGCGCCCGCGCTGCCCTCGACCTCGCCTCGACGCCGGTCGACACCGGCGAGATTGCCCGCCTGTCCCAGGCTGTCGAGCAGAACCCGGCCGACCACCAGGCACGTCACGACCTTGCCGTGTCGCTCAATGCCGCCGGCCGCCGCGAGGAGGCCCTTGATCACCTCCTGAGCATCGTCCGCAAGCAGCGCGGCTGGAACGATGAGGCGGCCCGCAAGCAGCTGGTCAAGTTCTTCGAGGCGTGGGGTCCGAAGGACGAGCTCACCATCGCCGGTCGCAAGCGTCTGTCCTCGATCCTGTTCGCGTGAGCGAGATCATGAACTTTCCAGCGCGGTATCCGACGGCCGACAGTCTGCCACGCCGCATTCCGGTTTTTCCCTTGAGCGGCGCCCTGCTGCTGCCCCGCGCCCAGCTTCCGCTCAACATTTTCGAGCCACGCTATCTCGCCATGGTCGACGACGCGCTGTCCGGCAATCGCATCATCGGCATCATCCAGCCCGAGGAGCCGCCGGACAAATCACGCCGGTCGAATGCCGCGCCATCGCTGTTCCCCACCGGCTGTGCCGGTCGCCTGACCGCCTATACCGAGACATCCGATGACCGCATGCTGATCACCTTGACCGGCATCGCCCGCTTTCGCATCGTCAGGGAGTACGCTACGACCAAGCCCTACCGCTCGGTCGAGCCCGACTATGCGGCCTTCGCCGATGATTTCGTGTCGAATCTCGGTGAGGATCAGGTGGACCGCCCGGCGCTGCTCAAGGCCTTTCGCGATTTTCTCGAAGCCCACAATATGGGGGCCGACTGGGATGAGGTGGCTCAAGCGACCTCCGAGTCGCTGGTCAATGCTTTCTCGATCCTGAGCCCGTTCTCGCCGATCGAGAAACAGGCCCTGCTCGAGGCCGCCGATCTGAAGGCACGGGCCGACATGCTGATTGCCTTGACCGAGATCTCGCTTGGCGCCCAGGCCGGTGGCATGGGCAGTCAGTTGCAATAGGCGAAGGTGCCATGACGGATGAGAATCCAAAGACCGAGGAAGAGGATGGCGAGGACCGGCCGGCAATGGCCCGCCGCATCGACCCCAAATTGCTCGAGATCCTCGTCTGTCCCCTGACCAAGGAGCCGCTGATCTATGACGCCGACCGCCAGGAGCTGATCTCCCGCGCCGCGCGTCTCGCCTATCCGATCCGCGACGGCATCCCCATCATGCTGGTCGAGGAAGCCCGGCAGCTGGATGACGACTGAGCCCGCCGCCCCCTGGCCCGAGGAGATCCGCCTCAAGCCGGGCGGCCGTACCCTCGAGATTGCCTTCGACGACGGCACCCGCTATCGCCTCTCGGCCGAATACCTCCGGGTCGAGAGCCCGAGTGCCGAGGTGAAAGGCCACGGTCCCGGCCAGGAGATCACCGTCACCGGCAAGGAGAATGTCGCCATCACCCGCCTCGAGCCGGTCGGCAATTACGCCATTCGCATCATCTTCGACGACGGCCACTCGACCGGGCTCTATAGCTGGGTCTATCTCCATCAGCTCGGCCGCGACCACGACCGGCTCTGGCAAGATTATCTGGCGCGCGCCGGCCGCGCCTAAAGCGCCTGCCCGCGCAGCAGCCGCGGCAGGCTGCCGGTGAGCCCGGCGGCCTCGCGCATGAATGCCGCCCGCGCCGGCCGCAAGCGATCCACCACTCTCAGTCCAGCCGACCGGATCAGCCGCAGCGCCTGATTATCGTTGGAGTACAGCCGATTGAGCCCGTCGGTGGCAGCCGCGACCATCATCGTGTCGAACCGCCGCCAGGCTTGATAGCGCTTGAGAGTCGGTGCTGCACCATGATCGAGTCCGAGCCTCGCATCCTCGACGACGACCTCGGCCAAGGCGGCGGCATCGCGCAGGCCGAGATTGAATCCGAGCCCGGCGATCGGGTGGATCACATGCGCCGCATCGCCGATCAGCGCCAGCCGCTTGCCGATGAAGCTGTCGGCGATGAACAGGTCGAGCGGAAAGCTCTGCAACCCGCCGATGATCGACACATCGCCCAGCTGGTCGCCCACCCGCTCTCTGAGCGCGCGCTCCTGCTCGCCGGGATCGGCCATCAGGATCTCGGCTGCGCTCGCCGTCGATTCCGTCCATACGATCGCGCTGCGATTGCCGGTGAGCGGCAGGATCGCGAACGGGCCGGCCGGGAGAAAATGCTCGACCGCCATCCCGTCATGCGGCCGCCCATGGGCAATCGTCGTGACGATGGCGCTTTGCCCGTAGGACCAGCCGTTGCCGGAGATTTGCGCCGCCTGGCGGGCCCGTGAGTTGCGTCCATCGGCAGCGATGACGAGCTGTGCCCGCACGGTTTCACCGTCGTCGAGCGCCACCACGGCGGCTTGATCGCCATAATCGCATGACGCGACTCCCCGGCCGGTCATGAAGCGGATGTTCGGCGCCGCCCGTGCCGCCTCGTGGAGTGCCCGGTGGAGATGATGATTCTCGACCATGAAGGCGGCAGGCTCGCCTGGCTGGTCGGTCTCCTCGAAATGCAGGAGCACCGCTCGCCCCTGGCGCGGCGCCAGCGCCGAATCGGTGACCTCGATCCGCCGCATCGGCTCCGCTTGCGACTGAAGCCCCTCCCAAACCCCGAGCACCGTCAGCATATGCCGCGACGATGCCGTGATCGCCGAGGCGCGGCGGTCGCGGGCCGGATCGCCATAGCCCTGTGGATCGGCGCGGTCGATGACCAGCGTCGGCACCGGCGTGCGGGCCGTCGTCCCGGCCAGCGCCAGCGCCGCCGCCAGGCCGTTGAGAGCGCTCCCGATGATCGCCACTTCGATCATGCTGACCTAACCTCTATCGCAGGACGCGTCTCTCGTCTAATCGGAAGTCGATCCCGCCAACTATGGAGCACTCCATGGCCTCCGAGCTGAGTTCCGTCCTGAAGATCCTCGACCTCGAACCGCTCGAGACCAACTTGTTCCGCGGCGTCAGCCCCAAGGTCGGCTGGCAACGCGTCTTTGGCGGCCAGGTCATCGGGCAGGCTCTGGTTGCTGCGACCCGCACCGTGCCTGAGGAGCGCCGCGCCCACTCGCTCCACGGCTATTTCATCCGCCCTGGCGATCCCGAGACACCCATCATCTACGAGGTCGACCGCTATCGCGACGGTCGCAGCTTCACCACCCGCCAGGTGGTGGCGATCCAGCATGGCGTCCCGATTTTCACCATGGCCGCCTCCTTCCATATCACCGAGCAGGGCTTCGAGCACCAGATCGCCATGCCCGATGTGCCGATGCCCTGCCGGCCGAGCGCGAGATCCTGGAGCGCCATTCCGACAAGATGCCCGAGAACATGCGCCGCTACTTCTCGCGCCAGCGCCCGATCGAGCTGCGCCCGGTCGAGCCGCTTTATTATCTCGAGCCGCGGGCCGGCGGCCCGCCGCTGCAGAACGTCTGGATCAGGGCGAGTGGCCATCTTCCCGACGACCCGTCGATCCATCAATGCGTCCTTGCCTATGCCTCCGACATGACGCTGCTCGACACCGCCCTCGTGCCGCACGGCCGCAATTTCTTCGACCCCGAGATGAAGATGGCGAGCCTCGACCACGCATTGTGGTTCCACCGCGACTTCCGCGCCGATCACTGGCTCCTCTATGCCCAGGATGCGCCAAGCGCCCATGGCGCCCGCGGCTTCACCCGCGGCAGCGTCTTCGACCGCGATGGCAAGCTTGTCGCCTCGGTTGCCCAGGAAGGTCTGATCCGGCTCGCCACGACTCCAAAAGCGACATCTGACTGAAAAATAATCAGGTCGCAAATCTTGCCTGAAAATTAGTCAATATGCTTGGTGTCCAGGACCGCCGCCCGCAGCAATTCCGCGATTCTTGCTGCGCGGCCGAGCTGGCACGGTTCTTGGTTAAGCGTCCGAGGGGGACTTTGCCGACCCGCAAAGTCCCGCGATGTGGCGTGACACCGGAGAGCCTTGAACATGAAGCAGATCGACTTGCCCACCGGAATGGAATGGCAGCGCCGTTTCCTCGCTACCGGGCTTGGGGCGGCTCTCGCCCTGTGTGCCGCGGTTTCCCCCGCCCTTGCCGCCCCGACGGTGAACAAGGGCGACACGAGCTGGATGCTCGCCGCCACCGTGCTGGTCGTCCTCATGACGATTCCCGGTCTTGCCCTGTTCTATGGCGGGCTGGTTCGGGCCAAGAACGTGCTCTCGGTCTTCATGCAGGTCTTCATCTGCTTCTGCATCATCTCGATCCTGTGGGTGGTCTACGGCTATTCGCTCGCCTTCAGCGCCAATGGCTCGGCTTCGCTCACCCCTTTCATCGGCGGCCTGTCCAAGGCGATGCTGGCCGGCGTCGACCCGAACACCATGGCGGCGACCTTCTCCAAGGAGACCTTCATTCCGGAGCTCGTCTATGTCGTCTTCCAGATGACCTTTGCCTGCATCACGCCGGCGCTCATTATCGGCTCGCTGGCCGAGCGCATGAAATTTTCCGCCGTGCTGCTGTTCATCGTTCTGTGGTTCACCTTCGCCTATCTGCCCATCGCCCATATGGTGTGGTTCTGGGCCGGGCCCGATGCCTACACGCTGAGCCAGGCCAATCTCCCCTATCTCAATGGCGTGCTGGGTGAGGGCACCGCCGCCAAGTTCCTCGCCGACTATGCCGCGGCCACCACCGACCAGGCCAGGGCAGACGTCCTCGCCGCCATGGGATCGGCCATCGCGGCCACCAATGGCTATCTCTTCAACCTCGGTGCGCTCGACTTCGCCGGCGGCACCGTCGTCCATGTCAATGCCGGGGTCGCCGGGCTGGTCTGCGCCCTCGTGCTCGGACCGCGTATTGGCTATGGCCGCGAGCCGATGGCGCCCCACAATCTCGCTTTGACCTTCATCGGCGCCTGTCTCCTCTGGGTCGGCTGGTACGGCTTCAACGCCGGCTCCAACCTCGAGGCCAACGGACTGACTGCGCTCGTGGTGCTCAATTCCACCATCGCCACCGCGGCGGCCGCCATCGCCTGGTCGTTCGGCGAATATCTGACCCGCGGCCATGCGAGCCTGCTCGGCGCCGCCTCCGGAGCCGTTGCCGGCCTTGTCGGCATCACCCCGGCCTGCGGCTGGGTCGGACCGGCCGGCGCCATCGTGGTTGGCCTCGCCGCCGGCTTCCTCTGCCTCTGGGCGGTGGTCTGGCTGAAGCGCAAGCTCGGCTATGACGACGCCCTCGACGTCTTCGGCGTCCACGGCATCGGCGGCACGGTCGGGGCCCTGCTCACCGGCATCTTCGTCAATCCGGCCCTCGGCGGTGTCGGCGTCACCGATTATCTTGCCGGCGAC
>JBKOZY010000209.1:0-6176 GCA_046726135.1 Pseudomonadota bacterium
GCGAGGAGCAGTTCGGCCGGCGGGTGGTGGAAGGGATCCTCACCCGGCAGGAAGGGCTGGCGCCACTGCAGAGCGCCAAGATACTCGATCTCATCGGACAGTTCGCCGATGATCGGACGCGCGCCCTGGCCAATCGGCTGAAGGGCAGCCTGACGGCGGTCGCCTAGAGCATGCTCAAAATGGAAGTGCCGGAGGCCCATGATCGACCTCCGGCACCCTCAACACCAGCCGGCGACGCCGGATTACGCAACTCACGACAACCTTGTACATCAGCCGTCGTAAATTCTTCCCTAAGGTTCACCGTCCGTCGATCACCAGCGGAACTGCTCGGCCAGAACCCGTTCGGCAAGGGTGTGGCCGGGATCGAACATCAGCCGCACGGTGAGCGACTGGTCCTCCCTCACCTCGACGATCTGCACCTCGCGGACCTCCTCCTGGTCGGCGACGGCGGCGACCGGGCGCTTGTCGGGCTCGAGAACCTCGATGCCGATCTTCGCGTCATGCGGCAGAATGGCGCCGCGCCAGCGGCGCGGCCGGAAGGCGCTGATCGGAGTGATCGCGAGGAGCGGCGAGTTGATGGGCAGGATCGGGCCGTTGGCGGACAGATTGTAGGCGGTGCTGCCGGCCGGGGTGGCGATGATGATGCCGTCGCAGATGAGCTCCTCCATACGCACCTTGTCGTCGACCGAGATCCTGAGCTTGGCCGCCTGATGACGCTGGCGCAGCATCGAGACCTCGTTGAAGGCGAGGGCCTCGCGGCGCTCCTCGCCGGTCGAGATCGTCGTCATCCTTAGCGGATGGATGGCGGTGACCGCGGCCTGATTGAGACGCTCGAGCAGGTCGTCGGCGGAATAGTCGTTCATCAGGAAGCCGACCGAGCCGCGGTGCATGCCGTAGATGGCATGGCCGCCGGGGAGGACCCGGTGCAGGGTCTGCAGCATCAGCCCGTCGCCGCCAAGCGCCACAACCGTGTCGGCATCGGCGAGCTGGTGATAGCCGTAACGGGCAACGAGCTCGCGCTCGGCGTCCCGTGCTTCCGGCGAGTCGCTGGCAACAAAGGCAATTCGGCGGGTTCGGGCCATCCGACACTCTTGCGCATTGACAGCTCTGGCGAAAGTGGTTGAAGCACGGGACCACTGCCTTGCGCAACCGGAGAACGAATAGCGAATGCGCTCCCTGGTGTTCTGCACCACCTGCCGCCAATCGGTGGCCGAGCCGACCGGGCCCGACGGGCTGACCGGCGGCGAGCGACTTGCCCAGGTCATGGAAGACCTGCTCAGGGAGCGCGGCCGCAGCGATGTGACGGTCAGGCGTGAGGCTTGCCTGTGGGCCTGTACGCGGCATTGCAATGTCTGGATCGCCGACAGCAAGCGCTTCAGCTATCTGGCCGGCGGCTTCGCCCCCGACCGGGACGCGGCCGAGGCGATCCTCGCCTGGTTCGATCTCCACGGCCAAAGCGAGCGGGGCGAGGTGCCGTTCCGGGCCTGGCCGGGCGGCATGCGCGGTCATTTCATCACGCGGCTGCCGCCTTCCGAGGAACCATCGTGAGCGTGGCAGGCCCCCGCAGCATGCTCGTCCTCGGCGGCGCTCGATCGGGCAAGAGTCGCCATGCCGAAATGCTGGGACGAGCCCATGGCGGCGCGCTGATCTACATCGCCACCGGTGAAGCAGGCGATGGCGAGATGGCGGAGCGCATCAAGCACCATCGCGCGGTGCGGGGGCCGGAATGGACCACCATCGAGGAGCCGGTCGAGCTCGCTGCCGTGCTGGCGCGCGAGGCGGGGCCCGAGCGCTTCGTGCTGGTCGACTGCATCACGCTGTGGATCAGCAATCTCATGGGGCTGCAGCGATCGGTGCCCGCCGAGGTCGATGCCCTGGCCCAAGCGATCGATGCGGCTCCCGGCGCGGTCTGCCTGGTGTCGAACGAGGTCGGGCTCGGCATCGTCCCCGAAAATGCCATGGCGAGGGCGTTTCGCGACGCGACGGGCTTGGCCCATCAGCGGCTGGCGGCGGTGTGCGATCAGGTGGTGCTGATGGTGGCGGGACTGCCGATGCGTCTCAAATAGCCTTGAATGTGAATGCGGCAGCCAGCGCGACGAACGCGGCAAAGAGGGTGATCATCTGCGAGAACAGCCGCAAGGCGCGGCGGATGTCGCGGCGATCGAGCTCGATCCGGCCGTTGCCAAGCCAGGGGAGCTCGACCAACGCGCCATCATAGCTGCGAGGCCCGCCCAGGCGGATGTTCAGAGCGCCGGCCATCGCCGCCTCGGGCCAGCCGGCATTGGGCGAGACATGACGGCGCGCGTCATACCACATGCGGGCAAGGGCATCGGCGCCGGCGACAGGGCTTGTCAGGCTTGCCGCACCGGCAAGGAGCAGCCCGGTCAGGCGAGCCGGAATGAGGTTCACGAGGTCGTCAAGCCGCGCCGCCGCCCAGCCGAAATCGATGAAGCGTGGCGATCGGTGGCCGATCATGCTGTCGGCGGTGTTGATCACCTTGTAGAGGGCGATCCCGGGGAGACCGAACAGCGCCAGGAAGATGGCGGGTGCCACCACCGCGTCGGAGCTGTTCTCGGCGAGGCTCTCGATCGCCGCGCGGGTGACGCCGCTCTCGTCGAGCTGATCGGGATCGCGGCCGACGATCCGGCTCACCGCCTGCCGGCCGCGCTCGATGCTGGTCTCGAGGCCGGCATAAACGGCGCGGACATGGCGATAGAGATCGAACTGCGCCAGGAGCGAGGTGGCGAGCACCGCTTCGAGCAGCCATCCCCATTCCTGGTGGCGGAGCCACAGGCTGAAGGGGATGGTGAGAATGGCGACAAGCAAGAGAGTCAGGACCACGGCGAACGCGCCTTTGAGCTTCTGCCACAGCCGGTTGCCACCCGGCCGGTTCAGCGCCTCCTCGAAGCCGCCGATCACGGCGCCGAGCCATTCGACCGGATGACCGATGGCTTCGTGAATGACCTTCGGATAGCCGATCAGCCGCTCCATCACCAAAGCCGCAAAGGCAATCGTCAGCGTGGTCGACAGCATCAAGCCGCATTTGCCGGTGTCGCCAGAGCGAGCAACCGGTCAACATCCATATTGGCGGTGAGATGCCCGGCCAAAGCGTCCAGCGTGTGCTCGATCCGGTCGGCATAGCCGAGCGATCCCGCCTTGCCGCCCAGCGAGGCAACATAAGCCTGGCGGAAGGAATCGCTCTCGAAGCAGCCATGGATGTAGGTGCCGGCGACGCGTCCATCGCGCGACATCGCACCGTCGGGAACGGCATCGATCAAGGCGAATGGGCGGGCACAGTCGTCGCCGCTGGTGCGGCCGAGATGAATCTCATAGCCGGTGATCGCGGCGCTGGTCGAGACATGGACGGCGTTGATCCGCTTCAGCGCCTTGTTGGGCTCGAGCGTCGTCTCGACATCGAGCAGGCCGAGACCGTCGACCGATTCCGGCTTGCCTTCGAGACCCTGCCAGTCATGAATGCGTCGGCCGAGCATCTGGTAGCCGCCACACAGGCCAAGCACCCGGCCGCCGCGCCTGAGATGGGCGCGAATGTCGGTGTCCCAACCCTGCTCGCGCAGGAACCGCAGATCGGCGATGGTCGATTTGGTTCCGGGAATGATCACGACATCGGCATGCGCCGGCACCGCGGCACCCGGCTGGACGAACTCGACGGAGATCGAGGTCTCGAGCATCAGCGGGTCGAGATCGTCGAAATTGGCGATGCGTGCCAGGCGCAGGACGGCGATGCGGACAGGTCCTTCATGGGATGAACGCAAGTTGTCGAGCGCCAGGCTGTCCTCGGCCGGCAGCTTGCGGGCGTCGTTCCAATGCGGGATGACCCCGAGACAGGGCACGCCGATCCGGCCTTCGATGAATTTCCTGCCGTCGTCGAACAAGGACGGGTCGCCGTGGAAATTGTTGACGAGAAAGGCGCGAATAAGCGCTGCATCGGAGGGGTCGAGCACCACGAATGTCCCGACCAGCGATGCGATGACGCCGCCACGATGGATGTCGCCGACGAGGACGACCGGAACATTGGCGGCCCGCGCGAATCCCATATTGGCGAGATCGCCGTCCCGCAGGTTGACCTCGGCGGGGGAGCCCGCGCCCTCGACCATCACGAGATCGACCGTGGCGGCCAGCCGCTGAAAGCTTTCGAGCACGGCCGGGCGGAACCGGTCGCGATTGGCGAAGTAGTCAAGGGCCGAGAGGGTCGTTGCGCGGCGGCCCTGCACGATGACCTGGGCGCCGCCATTCGCCTCCGGCTTGAGCAGGATCGGGTTCATGTCGGAGACCGGCTCGACCCGGGCGGCGCGGGCCTGCATGGCCTGGGCGCGCCCGATCTCGCCGCCATCGCGGGTGACCGCCGCATTGTTCGACATGTTCTGCGGCTTGAACGGGGCGACCTTCAGCCCCTGATTGGCCAAGGCCCGGCAGAGGCCGGCAACGATGAGCGACTTCCCGACATTGGAGCCCGTTCCCTGCAGCATCAATGCGCGCGCCATGGGATCACCATTCGCCATCGACAATATGGGCAAAGGAGCCCATGACCCGGCCGTTGCGGGTGCCCATGGGCGGCAGCTCGTGTCCTTCGCTGTCGGTTGCCGCGAAGAGCGGCGCGCCGTCGTGCTCGGTGGAAAGGCGGGCATAGTGGAATTCGTGCCCGCGCAGCATGCCCGGCCAGGGCAGGGGGCTGTCATGGCTGAGGCGCCGGTAGCCGAGGTGGAGCCGCGGCGCGGCGAAGGAGGTCTCATGCGGCAGGAGGCCGGCCATGCGATGGCGATTGCCGTCCTTGTCGGTCAATGCATTTCCCAGAACCATGTAGCCGCCGCATTCGCCATAGATCAAGACGCCCCGCCTGGCGGCACCCGCCAGGCCATGCATGAAACCGCTGTTGCCGGCGATCCGCGCCGCATGGAGCTCAGGATAGCCACCCGGCAGGAACACCGCATCGGCATCGAACGCCGGTGCCTCGTCATTCAGGGGTGAGAATGGCACGAGCGCGGCGCCGCGTCTGCTCCAGCCGTCGAGCAGGTGACGATAGGTGAAGCCGAAGGCGATGTCGCTGGCAATGGCAATGCGCTGGCCCAGGGGCGGCAGGGGATCGGTCGCTGGCGTCACAGCGATCGGGCGGGCGAGGGCAAGCAGGGCATCGAGGTCGACGCCCTTCGCCATGGTGGTTGCCGCGTGCTCCACAATGGCATCGATCTCGGCGAGCTCGTCGGCCTGGACCAGCCCGAGATGGCGGGACGGCAGCACCATATGCGCGTTGTTCATAACCGCGCCGAGAAGGGGGATGCCGCTCTGCCGAAGTGCTGAAGCGACCAGGGTACGGTGGCGATCGCTGGCAAGACGGTTGACGATGACGCCGCCGACCGTGACGTCGCCGCGGTGACCGGCGAAACCTTCGACGAGAGCGGCGATCGACTGTCCTTGCCTCCCGGCATCGACCACCAGCACCACCGGCAAACGGAGCCGCGCGGCAAGATCGGCGGTCGAGCCGCCGCCAGCGATCGGGCCGTCGAACAATCCCATGACGCCTTCGACAAGAACGAGGTCGGCGTCGCGCCGCGCGGCCAGGTGGCCCACCAGCGCCTGGCGCATCGCCCAGGGATCGAGATTGAGGCAGGGCTTGTCGCTCGCGCGTTCGTGGAACCGTGGATCGAGATAGTCGGGACCAGTCTTGGCACCGGCGACCGCGATGCCGCGCCGGCGGAGGGCGGCGAGGAGTCCGAGGGTGATGACGGTCTTGCCGGAGCCGGATGACGGTGCCGCAATCACCAGACCGTCAGCCAACCGTGTTCTCCCGCATGTTGTCCTTGTACCAGTCGAGGATGTCGCGCCAGGCAACCGCGTGCCCGGCCACGACGATGGCGGGGGTCGGCGGCGGGGTCGCGGCGAGAAAGTCGTCGACCTCGCCGAGGGTGGTCACGGCGACCCTCTGGCTCGGCAGGGTGGCGTTGGAGATGAAGGTCAGGGGCTCGGCCGGATCGCGGCCACCGGCGATCAAGGCACGGGCGATCTCGGGAGCGCTCTTGACGGCCATGTACATGACGATGACCGGCGAGGCGGTGGCGAGCGCCTGCCAGTTGACATTGGCGGGCATGCGACCGCTGGCGTCATGGCCGGTGAGGAAGATGACCGAGTGGTTGCTGTCGCGATGAGTGGTGGGAATGCCG
>JBKOZY010000210.1:0-3975 GCA_046726135.1 Pseudomonadota bacterium
GCCTTCACGGATTCGTCCTATGGTGAGGGCGATGCAAGGATATCAGTTGGTCAAGGAGACCCGAACATGAGCAAAATGGACTCCGTCGTTCACTTCGAAATGCCTTATGACGACCGCACACGCATGGCGAGGTTCTACCGCGACGCGTTTGAATGGCAGACGCGGATGCTTGGTGAGGAGATGGACAATTATGTCCTTGCCATGACGACCGAGTCTGATGAGAGCGGTCCCAAGCGACCTGGCGCTATCAATGGTGGCTTCTATGCGAGAAAGGCCGACTGGCCGGCGCAACATCCGTCCCTCGTCATCGCGGTTGATGACATCCAGGCCGCGGTGCGGAAAGTAAACCACGCCGGCGGCAAGGTGCTGGGTACGCCGATGGAGATACCAGGCATCGGCCAGTACGTCTCCTTCACTGACACCGAAGGCAACCGCGTGAGCATGCTGCAGCCCAATCCGCGCAATTGAGATCGTCGAATCTGCAATGGGAGGAGCAGCGCCAAAGGTTGGCCAAGAAAGTCGGCGCTGCCCCTCAATGTGCCTGCTTTAGCGAAGCCATAAGGCACCGACCACCCTGGCGACGGCCATCATCAACCCGGCTGCCAGCATCCACCTCCACCACACCGGAAATCGATCCTGGGCTCGATCTCTCCTGAGTCGGCTCGCTTTCGGTCGCCACAGATCGAGCCATGGTGCAGGACTTCGAGTCCCGCGCGCTCGGAGAAAGTCCGCCCGTTTAGCGGGGTCGAAGATTCCACGACGATCAGCGATCGAGATCGTGCGCTGAAGCTTGTAGACAATCCATCGCTGGCCGTACTCGCCTGCCGTGATGTGAAGCATGACAACCAGCATGACGGCGCCGAGAAGGCCAAGACCGTCCTCCAAGCTCGCAATCCTATAAATCAGCGCTGTCCAGGCAATGAGCCCGACGAGCGCGCGCAGGTATAACCCTCGTGCCATGGCCCAGACGGGGAACACAACAAAGGCCAAGGTGTCCCATAGCGGTCCAACGAGACGGGCCTTCCGATGGGGTGCGGGCGGCGGAGCGCTTCCAATGATCGTCCAAAGCGCCACGATCATCAGCAGCATCCCTGAGGCGACCTCCAATCCACTGGTGATGCCGGCGGCTGTCGAGGGCAGTGCATATCGCCAGGGTGCGAAGGCCAATGCCAAAGCGGTCCAGCCCAATAACCCCAAAAAAGCCCTACCATAGCGTTTGTCCTGCACGCTCCAAGCCGGAAGAAAAAGGTCGGTCGCAGCGTCGCAGGCACGCCACAGGCTCGCATCGCTGACAATGCGCCAATAGGCCTCGAGCCCCCTCAGATCGCGACCGCGGTCATAAAATTGATGAAGATCGACAAGGGAGACCGGCATGGGCCCCGGCTTGTCGACATCGGTCGCCGTCCCGACTCGCGCCGCTCCTTGCGCCCATTTGAGAAGCCGGATGAAATCCTGTGCTGCATCTTCATCGAGGGCAGCATGGATCGCTCGGTCGTTGGCGCGCCACCCATATTCGGCCTCGAGCGCCGCAACGAGATCGAAGAACACCCACTTGCTGGGTGGCCAAGATGCCAAATTGGGACTTTCCTGAGCCGCAAAGGAACTCAACCATTCAATGATTTGCGGTTCCAGCGCGACCCGACGAGCCTGTGTAAGCTGACCGGCGGCCGTGACAACGGTTTGCCAACCCGTCAGCGTATCGGATGCCAGCGTGCGCTGCAGCCGATCGAGGACCGGTGGCTCGGTCGAAGTCTCGACTGAAGCAGGCGCAACCGGCCACTCGGTCCTGGCGGCCCGTTGCCGGAAGACCCGTGGGGGTTCCGGTTGAGGACCATCATTCCCGACAAATTCTGAAATTTTGAAGCCGAGCGTTTGGGCGGGCCGCTCACTCTGGCGTGCATCCGAGGCGAATTGCAAAGCCACATCGCGCGCCTCCACCAGCAACTGGAATCCTTCGGCGTTCTCGTCGGGTCGGATCTCCCTCAGGCGTCGAGCGTAAGCGCGCCTGATGTCTGCTGTCGTCGCACCGGGTGCAACACCCAGCAGGCTCCAGGATGATAGCTCTTCGAAGACCATCGCGGACCGTCTCCGCCTCAGCACTCGAAGCTGTCGAGGAAAGCAGCGAAGGAGCTGCGCAAGGTGGCGAAATCGCGAATCTGCTGCTTGATGATCGCCTGCTCGAATTGCAGAAGAGCGTCGCGCAACTGTTCACGAGCGTCACCGCGACATTCCTCGTACAACCGCTCGGCCCGCGCAATCAGGAACTTGTTCTGGGCTTGATCACGCGGGTGCATTTTGATGTGTGCCAACGCAGCAAATCGCTGCTCCAGCTCTGCCTCGGTAAGACCGGCCGCTTTTCTGAAGCACCGGGTCTCCTTCACCCCTGTCGATAGTGCTGTCGCCTGGACCTCGAGCGCGCCATTGATGTCGTAGGTAAAGCGTACCTCCGCGCCCTCGGCGCCCGCCTCATTCGAGGGTACACGGAGCTTGAACGATCCGAGAAGGATGTTGTCCTCGGGTCGCAGGTTTTCGCCTTGATAGATCTCGAACTCGATCTGCTTCTGTCGGTTCTGGACCGTGAAGAAGCTCTTGGATCGGCTGATCGGGACCACAGCGTTCCGTTCGATGATCGGTTCGACATGCTTGCGGTCGAGCAATCCAATGTCATCGACAGCGGCAACGCCGAGAGTGTAAGGGCACACATCGGTCATCACCATATCTTCCAAGCTAGCCGTTCTTGCCTTGAGGCCTGCCTGGACCGCGGCACCAAGCGCTACGGTTCGATCGGGGTCGACATGGACAAGCGGTAGTCGTCCGAACAGACGTGCCACAAGGGAACGTATCATTGGCATGCGCGTCGCGCCGCCAACCAGAACAACACCGTCAAGCTCGTCCGTTTTGAGAAGGGCATCGGCAATCGTCCGCTCCACCGGGGCACGAAGCCGTCGCAGCAAAGGGGCTGAGGCTTCCTCGAATGCGGTCCGATCAAGAACGCCCTCCAGCGTCCCCTCGTCGAGCTCGACTCTGTATGTAGCGCGGTCGCTGCTGGTCAGCGTGCATTTAAGTGCTTCGGCCGCGCGGTGAAGTTTCGCCCTGCTGTTCGCGGTCAACATTCGGAGATTCAGATCAAGCCTGTCCGCGACCAGGCGCTCGATGATGTCCGTGAAGTCGTCGCCCCCAAGGCGGGTGTCGCCTGCTGTCGCGCGCACCTCCATCACGCCTTCATATTTGTCCAGAACTGAAACGTCGAATGTGCCGCCTCCCAGGTCGAACACCAAGAACTTGCCCTCCTGGACCTCGTAAAGGCCATACGCCAGCGCCGCCGCCGTTGGTTCGTTGATGAGGCGTTCGACCTTGAGGCCCGCGAGCCGGCCAGCGTCGAGCGTCGCCTTGCGCTGATGATCATTGAAGTAGGCGGGAACCGAGATCACCGCCTCGGTCAACGGGACCCCAAGATAATTTTCCGCGTCCGCCTTCAGCTCTCTCAAGACGAGCGCGGACATTTCTTCCGGCTGCAGATGATGACGGCCGAGGGTTGTCGCCCGCCTCGACCCCATGAAGCGTTTGAACGATGCAACTGTTTTGTCAGGATGCGTCAGCAGCCGTTCACGCGCTGCCTTTCCGATGAGAATGCCATCGCCGTCATCGACGCCGATGACCGAAGGGGTCAGCACATCCCCGAGAGCGTTGGGAATCAGGGTGGGTCCGGATTCACCGAACACCGCGATGAGCGAGTTGGTGGTGCCGAGATCGATGCCGACAAGTGCCATAGTAGCGGACGCCTCCGGTCATGCATTCGGCAACCCTATGACGCGGACTTGCGGCAAAATCGCGAACTTTCACCTATTGTCAGCAGATTCAAATCCTCTCAAACCTTCGAGCCCCTGACCACCACGTTCTGTATATATATAAATATATATATATATATCCCCTATTTCGCTGGTTCGGCCAAGGGTTTCCCCTTTTCCGCCAGGA
>JBKOZY010000211.1:0-7160 GCA_046726135.1 Pseudomonadota bacterium
CGCGCCAGCTGGCCGGACGAGCAGATCATCCGCGGCACGCTGGCGACCATCGCCGCCAAGGTCCGTGCCGCCAAGATCACACGCACCGCGCTGGTCCTGGTCGGCCACGTCCTCGACAGCCATAGCTTTCGCGATTCAGCCCTCTACAATCCGAGCCATGAGCACGTGCTCAGGCACCGGCGGACCGACGCCCCCGGCGCACCCGGTCCTCGAGCGCGAGCACCGCGTTCTGCGTGAGCGGCACCCGCTCGGCCCATTCGACATCGCTGCGCGTCAATCCGATGTCGCGCAGCACATGGTCATCGAGGCTCGCCAGGTGCCGGACCGAGCGGTGGGCCTGCCAATGACGCCACAGCGCCCCGATATTGAGGAAAGAGGTGATCTCGCCGAGCGCGCCGGCACGGTCTTCGAGATATTCGTGCGTCGTGGTCATTTTCGTCACCTTCTTCGTTCGATTCCGCTTCACCAAGTGAGGCTAAGGTGATGCTAAAAGCGCATTGCGACAAACGAGTAATCGGCCGTATATTTGTGACGACTGCTCACAGATGGAGGCTGGCGTGGTGGCCCGTCGTCTTCCGCCGCTCAATGCCCTCCGCGCCTTCGAGGCAGCGGCCCGTCTCCTGAGTTTTTCCAAGGCCGCCGACGAGCTGCACATCACCCACGGGGCGGTCAGCCGTGCCATCCGCCAGCTGGAAAGCGATCTTGGAATTCACTTGTTTCAGCGCACGACCCGCTCGGTGAAGCTGACCCCGACGGGCGCCTCCTATGCCCGCGAGGTCCGCGATGTCCTCGACCATCTGGCGGCCGCCACGGTCGCCGCCACCGGCCCGCAATCATCGGGGCTGCTCAACCTCAGCACGGTCGACTCGCTCGCTGCCAAATGGCTGGTGCCGCGGCTCTTCCGCTTTCGCCGCACCCATCCCGAGATCGACGTGCGGCTGTCGACCTCGGAGCGGCTGGTCGACTTCGTCAATGACGGGATGGACATCGCCATTCGTTATGGCCAGGGCCGCTATCCCGGGCTCCAGTCGGAGCTGCTGATGGAGGAGGACCTGTCTCCCGTCTGCAGTCCGTCCCTGCTCGAGGGACCGCATCCGCTGCGCACGCCTGCGGATCTCAAATATCACACGCTGATCCATGACGATTTTCACATCGACTGGGCGATGTGGCTGCGCACGGCGGGAATCACCGACATCGATCCGCATCGCGGCCCGCGCTTCTACTCCTCCGAGCATGCCGTTCAGGCAGCGGTGCTTGGCGAAGGCGTCATCCTCGGCCGCAGTGCCCTCGTCGCCGACGACCTGGCCTCGGGCCGGTTGATACGGCCTTTCACGATCCGGCTGCCCGCCGGCCTTGCCTATTACGTCGTCTACCCTGCCCGCTCGCTCCGCCGGCCCAGCGTCAAGATCTTTCGCGACTGGCTCCTGGCCGAAGCCGCCGCCGAGAACGAGCAGAAGCTCAGCGACGCCGATGGGCCGCAGCGCGCCGCAGCCGATCATTGATCGCGAGCCCAAGCCCGGTCTCAGGGATCGGCATGACGGCGATGCGCCCGACATTGCGCTGATCGAGCTCGTGAAGAATGCGGAACAAATTGCCGGCAGCCTCGATGAGATCGCCGCTTTCCGACAGCGCGACCGTCTTCCCCCGATTCCTGCCGGCGGGTGCACCGAAGGTGACGAACACCTCGTCGGGCCGGGGGGCAACCGCATTCAACCGAAGCCTGGCGCGCGGCGCATAATGGCTGGCGAGCTGGCCGGGGCTCGTCGGCCGATCGGCATCGACTCCACCGTCTGGCAAGTGCCGATCGAGCACCGCCTCGATGGCCTCGCGCGGCACGCCGCCCGGCCTGAGCAGCGCCGGCTCATCGCCAAAACATGATATGATCGTCGACTCGATGCCGATCGCCGTTGCCCCGCCATCCAAAACCGCGGCGATCCGTCCACCAAGCGTCGCGACCACATGCTCCGGCAGCGTCGGGCTGAGTCGACCGGAGGGATTGGCGCTCGGCGCCGCGATCGGTCGTTCCACCAGCTCAAGCAGCCTCTGGGCCATCGGATGCGCCGGCAAGCGCAAGCCGACGCTGTCGAGCCCGGCGGTGGCAAGAGGCGAGATCGCCGACCGTGCCCGCCGTGCCACCACCAGCGTCAGCGGCCCTGGCCAGAAGGCGTCGGCGAGCTTCCGCGCCGCCCTGTTGAACGCGCCATGCTCGACCGCCGCCGCGACAGTGGCGACATGGATGATCAGCGGGTTGAAACTTGGCCGACCTTTCGCCTCGAACAGCCGGGCAACCGCCGCATCGTTGCCGGCATCCGCCCCGAGCCCGTACACCGTTTCGGTCGGGAAGGCCACCAGCGCCCCGTCCTTGAGGAGCCCTGCAGCCACTGCAGGGTCGGCCGTCACGATGGTCATCGGACCCGGATTGGCCAGGAGAACACCACGCCCTCGAAGGCATCGGCGCCCCGGCCGATCGCCGTCACCGCATCGACCATTCGGCCATCGCGCCCGAGCAGCTCGTCGGCAATCGCCACCATCCGCCGGTTGGGGCTCGCCACCGCCGAATGGCCCCTGAGCTCCCAGGCAAGCTCCGTCTCGTCGGCCCGTGGCGCCAGCGCGCACATGGCGGTGAAGGCGGCAGCGGTCGATCGGCTGATTCCGGCATAGCAATGAATGAGCATCGGCCCGGACCGGTCCCATCCGGCGACGAAATTGAGGATTTCCTCGACATGCCACGGCTCGGGATGGGTGTAACCCTCGAGCGGCTCGGAGATGTCGTGAAGCGTCAGCCGCAGGTGGCATTGGATCGGCAGCGGCAGCGTTGGCGGCGCCATTTCCGGGCCGAGCAGGCTCACCACATGGCTCACCTTGTGGCTCTCGACCAGGCCCGGCACGGCATTGAGCGGACAAACGATGATCATCGCCCGCTTCACCTACACCAGCGCCCGGAAGCGCGCCAGATAGCGCCGGCTTGCCTCCTCCGCCGGCAGTGGCCGGAGCGACGTCAGGTGACCGGTCCCCCGGCCCTTGAGATTGGGCGGCCGACCGAAGAACCGCTCCGCCTCCTCATGGCTGAAACCGGCAAGCTGCGTCGCCTCGAGAAAGGCCGCCGCCTTGTCGGCCCGCTTGACGATGCGCGCAATCGGCTCGGGCACCTCCGGCGGCAGGCTGAAGCGGACATGGATCGCCCGGAGCAGCCGGTCCTCGAAGGCCCGATAATCGAGGCCGAGCGCCGCCTTGAAGGGCGAGATCATATCGCCGATCACATATTCCGGGGCGTCATGCAGGAGCGCGACCAGCCGCCAGACCCGGTCGAGCTCCGGCTCGACCATGGCGGCGATCTCCTCCACCATGACGCAGTGCTGCGCCACCGAGAAGGCCGAATCGCCGCTGGTCTGACCGTTCCACCGCGCCACCCGCGCCAGCCCATGGGCGATGTCCTCGATCTCGATATCGAGCGGCGAGGGATCGAGCAGATCGAGCCGCCGTCCCGACAGCATGCGCTGCCAGGCCCGTAGCGGTGCCTCGCTGCCGCGCTGCACCGCCATTATCGTCTCCGCGTTGCCAGCCGCTTCACCGCCTGATGACGGTGGCACGTCACCACATGGTCGTTGACCATGCCGACCGCCTGCATGAAGGCATAGACGATCGTCGGCCCGACGAATTTGAAGCCGCGCTGCTTGAGATCCTTGGAGATGGTGCGGGCGAGCGGTGTCTCCGGCGGGATCTCGCCCATGCCGCGGAACGCGTTCTGGACCGGCTTGCCGTCGACGAAGCCCCACAGATAGGGAGCGAAGCCCTGCTTCGCCTCGATGTCGAGATAGGCGATGGCATTGCTGACGCTGGCATCGACCTTGGCGCGGTTGCGCACAATGCCGGGATCGTTCATCAGCCGCTCCCGGTCGGCAGCGTTGAAGCGGGCGATCTTCTCCGGATCGAAGCCGCGAAAGGCGGCGCGAAACGCATCGCGCTTGCGCAGGATGGTGATCCAGGAGAGTCCCGCCTGAAAGCCATCGAGCAGCAGCTTCTCGAACAATGCCTGCGAATCACGCTCCGGCACCCCCCATTCCTCGTCATGATAGGCGACATAGAGCGGATCGGTGCCGCACCAGCTGCAGCGGACGACAGTCTTGGCTTCCCGGTTCGGAGCAGTGCGCGCCATCGTTCCCTCGTGATGATCATGCCGCAGCAGCGCCGGGGACCTTGAATCGCGCCCAGGCCGGCTGCAGGACGGTGACTGCCGCATCATCGGCGATGATCGGGTCGCCGGCATCGAGCGCCTCGGCAACCCGGTCGAGCCGGATCAGCGCCAGCGCTCGCCTTCCGTCGGTGGACAGAATCTGCCCAAGCACGCGGCCACGCCCGGTGATGTCGCTGCCCTTGGTCAGCGGCCGGTCGCCGGCGATCGGCAGTATCCGGTTGCGCGCCGTCCCCCGATGCTCCATGCGCGACACCACCTCCTGCCCGACATAGCAGCCCTTGGTGAAGCTGACGCCGCCGAGCTGATCGAGATTGGCCTCATGCGGAAAGAGCGCTCCCGATCCGATATCCTCGACCGTATCGGGGATGCCCAGCACGATCCGCCGTGCCCGATACTCCGACGCATCGGCATTGAGCGCTGAAACATGATCGTCCGAAATGAATGCCCGGCTTCCAATATCGGATAAACGAGGATCAGCGAAAACGATCGCTGAGGGGACAGCGATTTGAGCGCCCGGCAGCACTGCGGCAACCGCCATTCGTGGGACCGGCTCGATGCTCACCTGAGCCCGGAGCTTGTAGAAGGCGAGCCGCTTTGTGAGCGCTTCGAGCTGATCGCGGGCACAGTCGATGAGAGTGCCATCGCCCTGTTCCACCACCAGAAAATCGAACAGGATCTTGCCCTGGGGCGTGAGCAGCGCCGCCCAGCAGGACGCGCCGACGGCGAGGCCGAGAATGTCGGCCGTGACCAACCCTTGCAGGAACGTCGCGCGATCCCTGTCGCTGAGCCTGAGCACTGCTCGGTCGGCGAGGACCGAAGCCTTGGATGCCGCCATCTTTGTCTGAAACGTTGAGATCGACTTGCCTCTCGCAGCAGATTTACGTAAGCCCACCCGGTACTTCAAGGACGATCCCGGGATGCCGGCCACCTATGATCTGTTGCTGAAAGGCGCAACCGTCGTCAACCATGACGGATCGGCAGTGCGTGACATCGCGGTGACGGATGGCCGGATTGCCGCAATCGGCGATGTTCCGCCCAATGCCGCCGGCGAGACCATCGACTGCCGGGGGTTGCATATCATCCCCGGCGTCATCGACACGCAGGTCCATTTCCGCGAGCCCGGCCTCGAGCACAAGGAAGATCTCGAAACCGGCAGCCGCGCCGCGATTGCCGGCGGGGTCACCGCCGTCTTCGAGATGCCGAACACCAACCCTCCGACCACCACGGCGGACAGCCTCGCCCACAAGCTGGCCCGCGCCCATCACCGCATGTTCTGCGATTTTGCCTTCTTCATCGGCGGGACCCGGGAGAATGCCCCGGAGCTGCCGGAGCTCGAGCGGCTCCCGGGATGCGCCGGCGTCAAGGTCTTCATGGGGTCCTCGACCGGCTCGCTCCTCGTCCGGGACGATGAGGGCGTGGCCGACATCCTTCGGCGGATCACCCGCCGGGCCGCCTTTCATGCCGAGGACGAGTTCCGCCTGGCCGAGCGGCGCGGCAGGCAAGTCCACAACGAACCGTCGAGCCATCCCGACTGGCGGGACGAGGAGGCAGCCCGCCTGTCGGTGGAGCGTCTTCTCCGCCTTGCCCGCGCCGCCGGCAAGCGGGTGCATGTGCTGCATGTCACCTCGGCGCTGGAGTTCGATCTTCTTGCCCGCAACCGCGACGTGGCATCGGTCGAGGTCACGCCGCACCATCTCACGCTGGTGGCACCCGAGGCCTATCGCCGCCTCGGCACCCTCGCCCAGATGAATCCGCCGGTGCGGGATGCCGCGCATCAGGCAGCGTTGTGGGCCGCCGTTCGCTCCGGCCTGGTCGACGTGCTTGGCTCTGACCATGCGCCGCACAACCGCGAGGAGAAGGCCAAGCCCTATCCGAATTCGCCTTCCGGGGCGCCTGGCGTCCAGACCCTGGTGCCGCTGATGCTTGATCACGTGGCGGCCGGGCGCCTAACCCTCGAGCGGCTGGTCGATCTCACGAGCCATGGCCCGGCCCGACTGTTCCAGATCGCCCGCAAGGGACGGATCGCGGAAGGCTATGATGCCGATCTGACGGTGGTCGACCTCAAGGCCCGCCGCACCGTTACCGACGACTGGATCGAGTCGCGCTGCGGCTGGACGCCCTATGACGGCGTGAGCGTTCAGGGCTGGCCGGTCGGCACCCTGGTGCGTGGGCGCCGCGCAATGTGGGAAGGCACCATTGCCGACACGGCCGGGGGCGAGGCCATCGCCTTTCTCGAATGCCTGCCAAGGCGAAATGCGGAGGACATATGAGCGAGCGTTTTCGGGCGATCTTGGTGGACAAATCCGACAGGGGCGAAAAAGGCCAGGCGTTTCGCTTTGCCGAGATGACCGAGCCGGAATTGATGGATGGCGACGTCACCGTCGCCGTCGAGCACTCCAGCGTCAATTACAAGGATGGGCTCGCCATCACCGCCAAGGCGCCGATCATCCGGCGCTTCCCATTGATCCCCGGCATCGACTTTGCCGGCGTCGTGTTGAGCTCCTCGCATGACCGCTTCACAGCCGGCGATCGGGTGATCCTCAATGGCTGGGGGGTCGGCGAGAGTCACCATGGCGGTTTTGCCCAGCGCGCCCGAGTGATGGGCGACTGGTTGGTCAAGATGCCGGAGATCCTCGATTCCAGCCGCGCCATGGCGATCGGCACGGCCGGCTACACCGCCATGCTCGCGGTGACAGCGCTCGAGGATCACGGCGTCCTGCCCGCCTCCGGCGATGTCCTGGTGACCGGTGCGGCCGGCGGCGTCGGCTCGATCGCCATCGTGCTGCTCGCCGGTCTCGGCTATCGCGTCGTCGCCTCGACCGGCCGGCTCACCGAGGAGCCCTATCTGCGCTCGCTCGGCGCCTCTCATGTCGTCGATCGCAGCGAGTTCGCCGGACCCGTCAAGCCTCTCGCCAAGGCGCGTTTTGCCGGTGCCATCGACTCGGTCGGCTCGACCACCCTCGCC
>JBKOZY010000212.1:0-10492 GCA_046726135.1 Pseudomonadota bacterium
GTATCGCGCGGCCAGATCACCCATCCAGGACTCGAGCATATCCGGTTGGAGGCGGTGATTCAGAAGATCGAGCCGATGCGCCTCTTCTCCTTCACCTGGCACCCCTATGCCATCGATCCGGCCGTCGATTATTCCAGCGAACCATCGACGCTTGTCGAGTTCACCTTGGAAGAGACCGCGACCGGCACCCTGCTCCGCGTCGTCGAGTCGGGCTTCGACAAGATTCCGGTCCATCGTCGCGCGGAGGCCTTCCGCATGAATGAGAGCGGCTGGGCACATCAGATGCAGAACATCGCCCGCCATGTCGAAGACGCGTCGTAGCCAGGCCCTGAAACGGCGGGCTTCGATCTTCGCTGCCCTCGGCGATCAGACAAGACTGACGGTGCTCGCCCGGCTGTCCTCTGGCGAATCTCAGTCGATCGCCCGGTTGACCGCCGGCAGCCGGCTGTCGCGCCAGGCGGTGACCAAGCATCTCGGTGTCCTGGCGCGTGCCGGGATCGTGCGTAACATGCGGGTCGGACGGGAGAACCTGTTCCGGCTGGAGCCGCAGGCGATTGTCGACGCCCGAAGCTATCTCGAGCAGGTATCCGCGCAGTGGGACGACGCCCTTGTCAGGCTGAAACGTCACGTCGAGGCAATAGGCAGTTAACGGAGCACCTCCCTAATGCCTACTGCCTATTCAGGTCCCATCACCCTGAGCTGGTGCTCCATCTCGAAGACATTGGAATAGAGATTGGCAGTCCACTGACGACCTTCGACGGTCAGTGCGAGGCAGCTCATCGCTTCCGGCACATAGGGCTGCACCTTGGTCCAGAAGAATCGCGGGTAGGATACCGCAATATCGGCCGGGCTGTGATAGCCGAGCTGGTCATTGAGCCCGATCTCCTGGAACTCGTAAAACAGCGCATTGAGCTTGCGCGGATAGAACGGATCGGCGAGCTGGCCGATCAAATCAGCGGCCCTGACGAGGCCGGCCTCGGTCTGGGTCTCCCGGTGGTCATCGTCCTGCGGCACCGGGAAGCGGGTCAGCTCGATGGCGCGCGCCAGTCGTTCGGCATCGATCAGGGGATGGACACCGAAGCGCTCGCGCACGGCAATCTTCGAGCGATCGATATGGTAGGGCGCGAGACTCGCATCCGAAGCGCCGCGCGGCGGCGAGAAGCGCTCGCCCTTGTTGTTGATAACGTAGGACCCATCGCGATCGCCATGGCAGACGCCGCGCACGTAGCCGATGTCATGGGTCAGCGTCGCCAGCGTGAAATGCAGCCAGTCCTCGGCCGTCACCTCGCGCTTGAGCCTCAAGCCCCGCAGCATGTCCTGGCCGACCAGCGTCACGAACGCCGTGTGCTCGGCATTGTGGTAGAGCGCATCGCTCAGGCTCAGGCGCTCGAAGACCAGCCTCGCGGCTTCGCGAATGATTTCTGAGTAACGCGGCTCACGGCGACCGAAAGCTCGATCATAGACGGCGGCCAGGCGGTCGCCGAACGCCTCGGCGAAGATGAGAGCGGGGTTGAGCATCGGGAGCACTCGCCATCGGCAGATTCCGACTATACTCCCGCCGCACGTCATAATCCACGCCCCGGCCGGTGCCCGGCGGATTCCATCTCTATCGCGAGCATGCTGCGGCGGGTCTGTGGAGCACCCCGTCCGACCTCCTGCTCATGGCTGCCGCGTTCTGCCGAGCGGCCGCTGGCGACGCGACACCTTCTCTTACGCCAGAGGACTATGCCGAGCTCGTCGCCTCCGTCGATGGTCGCGGCTATGGGCTCGGCGTGGCAGTCGGCGCGGCGCAAGGCGGCACGTTTCTCTTCAAGCGCGGCAACAATCTCGGCTATAGAAGTGGCTTGATCGCCTTGCCGCATGCCGCCAAAGCGGCCGTGGTGATGACGAATGGCGATAATGGCGAAGAACTGGTCGATGACGTGCCGTTCGCCTTGCGCGATATGCAGGGCTGGCCGCGCTTCGACAGGCTGCCTGAGTGACGGCGAACAAGGAGAGTGTCCGATGAACCGACCTCAGGGACCATCAAATTACAGCCGCCGCAGGGTACTTGGCCTGCTGTCACTGATCCCGCTTCCATTCGCCGCGCGTCCGGCCGGCGCAGCCGCCAGAGCGGTCGGCGCGGTGTCCGATGTCAAGGGCATCGCCGTGGCGGAGCTTGGCGATGAGCGCCGTCCGCTGGCAGTGCGTTCGGCGCTTCATCTTGGCGAGACGCTGAGCACGGGCGACAATTCCCGGCTGAAGGCGCTGCTTGCCCGCAGCGCCAACCTGGCCCTCAGCGCCAATGCCCGGATCAAGCTCGATCGCTTCATTGCCGATAGCGGCACGGTCGCACTGACCAGCGGCGCGCTGCTCGTCGACACTGTCGCGCGGCGCAGCCGCGGCCTGACGGTGACCAGCCGCTATGGCCTCATCGGCACCAGGGGCACGCGCTTCTTCGCCGGCGAGCTCGGCGAGAATTTCAGCGTGTTCGTCGAGCGGGGCGCTGTCGATGTGCGGGCCGCCGGTCAAACGGTGAGGCTCCGCGCCGGCGAAGGCACCGATATTGCGTCGATCGGTGCAAGGCCGGGGCCGGTCCGTCGGTGGGGCGCGGAAAAGATCGCCCGTGCCATGGCCCTTGTTCGCTGACCGTCTGCCCGCCGTTCCGCGTCACTGCGGCTTGAGCTTCAATGTCGATGGCGGTTCTTCCATCAATTTGCCATAGCACTGCCAAGGATCTGACAGGCTCATTCCGCCAAGAGCCGATGGCCCCCGAGCGACCTCATGTCCCGCAACATTCGGTCGCGAAGTTCATTAATATTCCGAAGTCGGAACATGGAGGAAGAGAGCATTTGCGGTCTTTGCTGGCAGCGTTCGCCGCTGGAACGCTTATGATCTTGCCATCCATAGCGGAAGCAGAAACCGCCCGTGAGATGGTTTCGAAGTGCGGTCAGACATTCGCCGCGGCGGCGGTGGATGGCGAAACCGTCTCGATCCCGCAGACGGACTCGGCAGGGTGGTGCTGGGGCGCCTTCGAGGTGATCCAGCGGATCGTCGTCTATGCGGACGAAAACAACCTCCGCTTCTTCCGGATCTGCCCTCCTCCCGAGAGCACGCGGCTGCAGATCATCGGCACCTTCCTGACTTTCGCCAAACGCCATCCCGAGCAGATGAATCGGGAGTTTACCGATGTGGCGCTGGACAGCCTGGTCGAGACCTATCCGTGTCGGTGATTTAATCATCACAGCAGCGCTTGTCTTCTTCATCGTCTGGAGCTCACGCGGGTTTAGCGGCTGGACAAGTGTCAGGCCAAAGCGCAGCCTTCCCGTCCCCCCTCACGGCCTGGAGCAACCGCCGTTTCATCAGTATCCTCGCCGTGGTGGCATGGGAGGAATCCTTGGGACAGGGACCACTGAACGGTGTCCGCATCGTCGAGTTTGCCGGCATCGGTCCAGGACCGTTTTGCGGCATGCTCCTGTCGGATATGGGCGCCGATGTCATTCGCGTCGACCGCAAGGATGCAAGCCCGGCTGCTCCGCACCAGATCACCCAACGGGGGCGGCGCTCGCTGGCGCTCGACCTCAAGACTCCGGCAGCGGTCGCGCTCTGCCTCGAGCTGTTTGTGCAGGCCGAAATGGTGTTCGAGGTCTATCGTCCCGGCGTCATGGAGCGGCTGGGGCTCGGACCCGATGCCGCGCTGAAGGTCAATCCGAAACTCGTCTATGGCCGGATGACGGGTTGGGGCCAAAGCGGGCCGCTGGCTCTCTCCGCCGGCCATGACATCAACTACATTGCGATATCGGGTGCATTGCATGCGATCGGCACCCGCGAGCGACCGGTGGTGCCGCTCAATCTGATCGGCGATTATGGCGGCGGCGCGCTCTACCTCGCCATGGGTCTCCTTGCAGCATTGATACACGCGCGGCAAACCGGCGAAGGTCAAGTCGTCGACGCGGCCATGTGCGACGGAGCGGCTTCGCTAATGTCCTATTTCTATGGAATGCGCGCGGCCGGCACGCATGGTGCTCAGCGCGCCGCGAACATGCTCGATGGCGGCGCCCCGTTCTACAACGTCTATCGCTGCGCCGACGACGGATGGATTGCGTTCGGTGCGATCGAACCGCAATTTCACGCGCTGCTGCTGGAAAAGACGGGTCTTGCCGATCAGGCTTCCTCCCCGCAAATGGAGCGCGAAGGCTGGCCCACCCTCAAGGAGAAGATCGCTGCCGTGATCGCCAGCAAGTCGCGGGCGGAGTGGTGCGCGATCCTGGAAGGGAGCGATGCCTGCTTCGCCCCGGTTCTCGACATGGACGAGGCGCCGGCCCACCGCCACAATCGCGCGCGCAACACCTTCGTCGAGATCGCCGGCGTGGTTCAGCCGGCCCCGGCGCCCCGGTTTGCGGCGACGCCGACGGCGGTCCAGGGGCCGCCGCCGGACATCGGCGAGCACAATACCTCAGCGCTGCGCGACTGGGGCTTCAGCGAAGCAAGGATCGACGAATTGCGGCGCGACGGGGTTATTTGACTGCCGCTTTCGCAGATCCCTCTCGCCGCTATTGTCCCTTCACATGCTTGAGGAAGTGCAGCAAATGGCTGTTGAACTGCTCACTGTCCTGGATGAAGGAGAAGTGGCTGACCTCGGGCTGCAGCAGAAGCCCGGCGCCCGGGATGTTGGCGGCCATGAACTCCGTGTTCTCGCGCTTGATCGCCTCGTCATGGTCGCCGTCGTCGATCCAGGTGGGCACCTTGATGGCGCGGAGATTGTCGGCGGTCCAATTCGGCTGGGTCTTCCACATCTCGCCGATCTGGTCGAGGAACGGCTTGTACTGATCCGGGGTCGGCGACAGCGCCTGATATTCCTTCTCGGCGCGGGCGATGTAAGCGTTGAACACCGGGCTTGCGGCGATGTCGGCAACACCGCTCGGATCGGAATTGGCTGCGAAGGCAAACAGCCTGGATAGGCGCTCCGGGTGCTTCATGGCGATGTCGAGGCCGATGATCGCACCGTCGCTCCAACCGACGATGGCGGCCTTGGGAATCTTCAAGAAATCCATCAGCGCGACGACGTCCTCGGCCATCAGGTCGTAGCTGTAAGGCCGCTCGTCTCGGGCGCTCCTGCCATGACCGCGGCTGTCCATCACAATCACGCGATAATGCGGCTGCAAGGCCCGCACCTGGAGGCCCCAGTAGTTGGAATTGGCGAGCCCGCCATGCAGCAGGATCACCGGCTCGCCCTCGCCGAAGACGGCGTACCAGATCTTGACGCCATTGACGGGCGCAGTGCCGCTCTGAGCCGCCGTCGGCAGATCCGGCGTTGGCGGCAGGGTCATCCATTGGGGTTCAGCCTGGGCTGCCGACGAGGCGAGCAGCACGATCAAGGCAAACAATCTCGCAAGGCAACGCATGGCTCTCGCTGTCCAGATTTGAGGGTGCCCCGACCATAGCGCTAGTTCTTGAGCATCGCAGCCACCAATTTCGGAACGTTGTTGGTGAACATGTCGACGTAGTGGGGAGCGGGTCCATCAGGTGGCGAGATGGCGTCAGAGAAGAGCGTGCCACCAATCTCAGCGCCGGTCTCGCCGGCAATCATTTTGATCATTCGTGGATCGGCGATGTTTTCGACGAACAGAGTCTTGATTCCTTCGCGCTTGATCTGGTCGATCAACCGGGTCAGATTGGTCGCCGATGGCTCGGATTCGGTGCTGATCCCTTCCGGCGCGAGGAACTCCACGCCATAGGCGCCGGCGAAATAGCCGAAGGCGTCGTGGCTGGTAATGACCCGGCGCTTGGCCGGCGGCACCTCGGCGATCTCGCGGCGAATATCGGCGTCGAGCGCCCGCAATTTGCCGATATAGCGCTCTCCCCGGTCGCGATAGTCCGCGGCATTGGCGGGGTCCGCCTTGGCGAGGGCATCCACGATGTTGGAGATGTAGACGACACCATTGGTGAGATCCTGCCAGGCATGGGGATCTGTGACGGTCTGGCTGCTGCCGGACTCCTCTTCGATCATGGTCCGCGGCTCGATTCCGCGGCTCGCGATCACCACGGGGCCGGTGTAGGCGCTGGCCGCGACCAGCCGCTCCATCCAACCGTCCAGGCCCAGGCCATTGACGAGAACGAGCTTGGAATCGCTCAGCTTTTTGGCGTCTGCCGGCGACGGTTCGAAGGCGTGGGCATCGCCGTTCGGCCCGACCAGGACCAGAATATCGGCTTTGTCACCGGCAATCTCGGCAGCCATATCGCCCAAGATGCTGAAGCTGGCCACCACCTGGATTTTTTCGGCCGCCTGCGCCGGCAGAACCAGCACCAGCGTCATCAGCACAGCGAAAGCGACATTGCGCATCTTTTTGCTCCCGGGTTGAATTGATACGTTATAACATATCAATCCGAGTCGAGAGTCCAGTCCCCAATTTTGACGCGACCCGACCGGCTAGTGCGTCGTTTCGACCGCCTCCATTTCCTTCTCCCTGACACCGCGCACGCGCATCTGGCGCTGATTGTCGCGATGCATCTTGTCGACTGCCGAGGCGCCGCCAAAGGTGCCGGAATAGATGGCAAGCTGCTCGAACTCCTCATCCGAAGGCGGCGTGATGGCGAGGTCGAGATAGTGCCCCCGTTGAGGATCGGCGAGAACGCGCCGATAGACCCGCCAATTGCGATAGAGCAGCGACCCATAGACCCAGAGCTTGCGGAGATTCTCGCCGGCGAGCTTCGGATACCAAAGGAGCGGGTTCTCGATCGGCATGCCCGGCCGGCGGTCGAGCCGGTTCTTCATCCGCAGCACGCCGCCCTCGAGAGGGTGCACCCCTTCGGCGGCGAACAGGAGCTGGAACTCGCTCCAGAAGCGCAAGACCCTGAGCAGTCGCTTGCGACCCGGGCCCTTCCGCTTGAGCACCGCGTGGCGCCTGAGCACCGTCTCGAGATGCGCCATGTCGAACCAGCTCAGCCAGGCCGCGTGATAGGCCTCCTCCCATTCGGCATCGGTCATCTTGGGGTGATGGGTCACCCGATTGTTCAGATTGTACTTGTTGAGATCGCTGTCCATCCACACGCCGGCCTGGAGCATCTTCTTGTGGTCCTCGGAGCCGGGCAGCGGCGTCAGGAAGAAAAATTCGAGGATGTCGACCGGCAGCTCGTTCTTGATGATCTCCACATCGCGCAGGATCGATTCCTTGGTGTCGGCCGGGAACCCGAGAATGTATCCGGCATAGGTGATCACCCCATGCGCCCGCCATTTCTGCAGCATGCGGCGATATTCGGTGATCTTGTTCTGGCGCTTCTTGGCCGCCATCAGATTGTCGGGGTTGATGTTCTCGAGGCCAATGAACACCCGCCTGACGCCGGCCTTCGCCGCCTTCTCGATGAAGTTCGGCGTCTTGTGGCACATGGTGTCGACCTGGATGATGATGCTGAGCGGCAGCTTATGGGCCTTCCGCAAAGCGATCATCCGGTCAAGCAGGATCTCCCAGTCCTTGTTGCGTGCAAAGTTGTCGTCGGTGATGAAGAAGGCATGGATGCCCTGAGCGTGGTTCTCCATGATGATCCGCTCGAGATCGTCAGGCGAGCGGAAGCGGCTTTTGCGCCCTTGTACATTGATGATGGTGCAGAAGGAGCACTGGAAGGGACAGCCGCGGCCGAGATCGAAGCTCGAGAACATCGAGCTCACCTTGGCCGTCGCGTCGCGCGGCAGGAACGGCGTCGGCTCGCCTTCGAGCCCGGGAAGGTCGCTCATGAAATTGTAGACGGGTGCGAGGGTGCCGTTATAGGCGTCGGTCAGAACCTGGTCGAGCCGGCCGCACTCCGCCTCGCCAGCGAAGAGCGAGATACCGGCCTGTTGCGCCTCTGCGATCTCCGGCGGCAGAGCGGGAAGCATGGCGAGGCACCCCGAGACGTGGAAGCCGCCGATCGCCACGGGAATGCCTGCGGCGGCTATGGGCTTCGCCAGATCCACCGCGCGCGGAAATTGGTTCGACTGGACCCCGACGATCGCCACGAGACCGCGCCCGCCGTCGCGCTTGATGTCGGCGATGATGCGGTCCGGCTGGATGCGGGTGTTGGTCTCGTCCAACGCCTGCAGCACCATCTCGGTGCTCTCGCCGAGGATCTTGCGGCGCCGCGCATCCTCCGCCAGCCCATATACCGCCGCCAGCGTGTTGGACGGAACATAGGAGCTCAGCCATCGAATCGGATAGCCATCGTCGTCGTAGTGCGACGGCTTGATCAGCACCACGCGAAACACCGAGCCTTCGGTCATACCCCTACCCCGCCACGAAAACCGCCTGATTGCGATTTGAATGACGAATAAAGAGCCGAAACAGGGCGAGACCCCGACTAGTGAACAGGCGTGATCGCGATTTCGCCCAACTGTTGCCAAACGAGCACAGCTAGCGGTCAGGCCGCGAGACCATAACGGTCATGCAGGACGGCGGCGCTGGTCAGCATCATCAAGGGCTGATCCCAGGCCACCCGCGCCCCTTCCTCCGCGCCCGTCCTTCTGGTCGAAGATGCTGAGCCGCGCATGGCCAAGGCCGGCACGCCGGTCCGACGAGATCCAATGGCGACGCCCATCCGGGCCATGATGATGAAGGCTGCCGGAGATGAACGGGAAGGTGCGGCAGACAGGCATAGGCAGGGAGGCAGAGGCGATAGGCAATAGGCAATAGGCAATAGGCAATAGGCAATAGGCAATAGGCAATAGGCAATAGGCAGTAGGTCGTGAGCGATGCCCTTCCCTACTGCCTACTTGCCTACTGCCTACTTGCCTACTGCCTACTTGCCTACTGCCTACTTGCCTACTGCCTACTTGCCTACTGCCTACTTGCCTACTGCCTACAGATTCCCCTTGCTCATCTCCGACGCGATGTGGTCCGCCTGACGCAGCGCCAGCGCCACGATGGTCAGTGTCGGATTCTCCGCTGCGCCGGTGGTGAACTGGCTGCCATCCGAGACGAACAGGTTCTTGACGTCATGGGTGCGGCCGTTCTTGTCGACCACGCCGTCCCGCGAATTCTCGCTCATGCGGTTGGTGCCGAGATTGTGCGTGGACGGATAGGGTGGCGTTCGGAACGTCTTCATCGCGCCAGCCGATTTATAGACCTCCTCACCCTGGGCATAGGCGTGGTTGCGCATCGCCATGTCGTTGGCATGGTCGTCGAAATGAACGTCCGGGACCGGCAGCCCGTATTGATCCTTCTCGGTCGCATGCAGCGTCACTGCATTTTTCTCCTGTGGCATGTCCTCGCCGACGAGCCACATGCCGGCCATCTTGTCGTAATTGTCGAGCCACCGGGCATAGTCCTTGCCCCAGGCTCCGGGATCGAGGAAGGCGGCCATGAAGGGCAGCCCCAAGGACAGCGTCTCCATCTCGAAGCCACCGACGAAGCCGCGCTCCGGCTTGTTCATGGCCTCGTCCTGGATGATGCCGGCCATGGTGGTGCCGCGATACATATGCACCGGCTTGTCGAAGGCGGCGTAGACCGACCCCGTCATATGGCGCATGTAGTTCTTCCCGACCTGGCCCGATGAATTCGCCAGGCCATTGGGGAACATCGATGAGGCCGAGTTCAGCAAAAGCCGGGGACTCTCGATGCTGTTGCCGGCGACGCAGACGACGCGTGCCTTCTGGCGAAGTTGCTTGCCATCCTTGTCGGCATAGACAACGCCGGTGACCTTGCCCGAAGCATCGTGCTCGATCTTCAGCACCTGCGCGTTCGGCCGGACCTCGAGATTGCCCGTCCTCTCGCCCTTGGGAATCTCGACATAGAGCGTCGACCATTTCGCACCCGACTTGCAGCCCTGGAAGCAGAAGCCGATCTGCTGGCAGGAGCCGCGGCCGTCGCGCGGCTGCGAATTGATCGCCATGCGCCCGGTATGGACCTCCTTGTAGCCGAGCTTCTTGGCGCCGGCCTCGAGAACCTTGAAGTTGTTGTTGCCGGGAAGACCCGGGATGCCATGGGTGCGCGTCACACCCATCCTGTCCTCGGCCATGGTGTACCAACGGTCCATCTCGGCGCCGTCGATCGGCCAGTCGAGCAGATTGGCGTCCTTGACCTCGCCATAGGTGCTGCGCGCCTTCCACTCGTGATTCTGGAAGCGCAGGCTGGCGCCGGCCCAGTGGATGGTCGAGCCACCGACCGCCTTGACGATCCAGGCAGGGAGGCCGGAGAAGTCCTTCGCAACCCGCCAATTTCCCGAGGTGGTGCGTTTGTCGAGCCACGAAATCTGGCTGAAGGAGCCCCACTCGTCGTTCTGGAAATCGGGGATCTCGTGCCGACCGCCGGCTTCGAGGATCAGGGTCTTGACGCCCTTCATCGCCAGCTCCGCACCAAGTGTCCCACCGCCGGCGCCGGAGCCGATCACGACGACGACGCTGTCATCATTGACGTCGAATTTCGCAGTCATGTTCAGCCTCTTGAATTAGAGCCAGGCCACATCGTCGAAGCCGCGGTGGATATAACCGCCCTTCGATGCCGACTCGCCCTCGTAGCCGAACAGCGGCCACACCTCCTTATTG
>JBKOZY010000213.1:0-2788 GCA_046726135.1 Pseudomonadota bacterium
GCGCATGGTCGAGCAGCGCATGGTCATGGTCGAGCAGGTCGCAGATGACGAGTGCGGTGCCCTCGAGCCAGGGGATGCGCCGCAGCGTGTCGAGATCGGGCTTGAGCACGAAATCGCCATAGCCCTTCTGCCAGCTTGCCACCTGATAGCCCGGCACCGGCTCCATATCGATGTCGCAGGCGAGGAGATAGTCGCAGCCATGCGTCTCGTCATGAGCGCTTTCGCAGAAATAACCGGCATGGAACCGCTTGCCGACCAGTCGCCCCTGCATATCCGGAAAGGCCGCGACGACAGTGTCGATGGTGCCGGCCTCGACCTCGGAGGCCAGTGCGCTCAAGCTCAACATTCCCTGCATGGTGCCCTCTTCTCGACTCAGGTCGGACCGCTGCTCAGCACCTGGGCCAGCCGCCCGGCCCAGGCCGATTGCCCGGTCTCCTCGGTGATGAGGTCGTTGCGGATCTCGATCATGGCGTTGAGGAGGCCGCGCCGCCCGGCATGCAGATTGAGCGTGTGCGTCACCCCGTCGTCAGGTCCATAGGGCTCGTTGCGCCTGACCTTGATGTCGCCATGGCGGCTCAGCGTCGCGATCAGATGATCGGCATAGCGGCGGTCGCGATCATGCAGGATCCCGGCATCGAGATGGCGCGTCATCCCCTTATAGACCGGCGTGAAGCTGTGGATCGCCACGAAGACCGGATCGCGTCCGCTCGCCTGCCGGCTGTCGAGCAAAGTCGTGACCGCGGCATGGAACGGTTCGTAGATTGCCGCCGTCCGCGCCGCCCGCTCGTCCGGCGTGAGCCCGGCATTGCCGGGAATCTCGGTCGTCTCGGAGATCTCCGGCATCGCCGAGGGTGCATCGGGCGGGCGGTTGCAATCCTGGACCAGGCGCGAATAGCGCTGCAGCACCAACGGCGCATCGAGCAGGCGTACCAGCCGCCGCGCCACGCTTTCTGCGCCGATGTCATAGGCGATGTGGCGTTCGAGTTCGCTCTCGTCGAGGCCGAGCGTCCCGAGCTTCCGGGGGATCGCCCGTCCGGCGTGCTCGCACACCAGGAAGATATGCGACGGCCCGTCGGCATTGACGACGATGACCGGTTCGTCCTCCCCCTCGAGCAGCGGATGCTGTGCCATGGCTCAAACCGGGGACTGGGCCTGCGCGGTAGCCCGTGCCAGGAGCCCGGAATAGATGTCGTCGTCGCGCACCACGCCGATGATCCGCCCGTCCTGCGACAGCAGGATCGGCAGCCCCGACTGGCGCCGCGCATCGATCACCACCCGCATCGGTGCCGAATGCGGCATCACCACCACCTCGCCGCGCGGCCAGCTGGTCGCCTCGCCATTGCTCTCGAACACCTTGAGCTGGTGCTCGCCGAGCGCCGCCCGCTCCACCGCGCCGTCATCGTCGATCGCCATGGTCAGGCCGAGATCATCGTCGAGCATCAGCATCGGGCCGATCCGCTTAAGCGTCGGCAGCGGGGTCATCATCACATCGCCGGTCAGCACATTGAGCGGGTTCATGTGCTGCACGAAGGCTGCCACATATTCATTGGCCGGATTGAGCACGATATCCTGCGGCGGTCCGTGCTGGACGATCCGCCCACCCTCCATGATGGCGACGGTGGTCCCGATCTTCAGCGCCTCGTCGAGATCGTGGCTGACGAACACGATGGTGCGGCGGAGCTTGCGCTGCAGCTCGAGCAGCTCGTCCTGGAGATGGGTGCGGATCAAGGGATCGAGCGCCGAGAACGGTTCGTCCATCAGGAGGATCGGCGCGTCGGTGGCGAACGCCCGGGCGAGGCCCACCCGCTGCTGCATGCCGCCCGACAGCTCATGGGCATATTTGTTGGCCCATTGGTCGAGCCCCACGAGCTTGAGCTGCCGCGCCACCCGCTCGCGCCGCTCCGCCGCATCGACGCCGGCAAGCTCGAGGCCGAGCCCGGCATTTTCCGCGACCGTGCGCCACGGCAGGAGGCCGAATTGCTGGAACACCATGGCGACGCCATGCATCCTGAGCTGCCTCAGCTCCTCGAACGGGCAATGGGTGACGTCGACGACCCGGTCGCCGGCGCGCACCAGCACCTCGCCCCTGACCGGCTTGTTGAGCCCGTTCACCGCCCGAAGCAGCGTCGACTTGCCCGAGCCTGACAGGCCCATCAGCACGCAGATCTCGCCTTCGCCGACATCGAGCGTCGCCCCCGCCACCCCGAGCACTGCCCCCGTCTTGTCGAGGATGGAGCCGCGGCTCTCGCCGCGGTCGAGAAGCTCGAGCGCCTCCCGCGTCCGCCGCCCGAAGATGATGTCGACGTCGCGAAAGGACACCGCCGTGCTCATCTGGCACTTCCCTTGCTCGGCTCGACCCGGCACACCCGGTCGAGAATGATGGCGAGCACCACGATGGCGAGTCCGGCCTCGATGCCCATCGGGATGTTCACCGTGTTGAGGGCCCTGACCACCGGCTTGCCGAGGCCATTGGCGCCGATCAGCGCCGCGATCACCACCATCGACAGCGACAGCATGATGCATTGGGTGAGGCCGGCCATGATCGAGGGCAGCGCGGCCGGCAGCTCGACTTTCCACAAGAGCTGGCGCCTGGTTGCCCCGAATGCCTCGCCGGCTTCCATCAGCTGCTTGGGCACGGTCGTCAGCCCGAGATGGGTGAGCCGGATCGGCGCCGCGACGGCGAAGATCACCGTGGTGATCAGCCCTGGCGCCAGCCCGAGGCCGAACAGGATGAGCGCTGTCTCTTATACACATCTGACGCTGCCGACGACTGGCTCGTGGGGGGGGG
>JBKOZY010000214.1:0-3231 GCA_046726135.1 Pseudomonadota bacterium
GCTCCATCGCGAACCACTTGCCGGTGCGCCCGAAGCCCGACTGGATTTCATCGGCGATGAATACGATGCCGTGCTCGTCGCAGATCTTGCGAAGCGCCTTCATAAGCTCCTTGGGCGCCACATAGAAACCGCCCTCGCCCTGCACCGGCTCGATGACGATCGCGGCCACCCGCGAAGGCTCGACATCGGCTTTGAACAGCCCCTCGATGGCGTGGATCGAATCCTCGACTGTGATCCCCCGATGGGCGACCGGGAACGGCACGTGCCACACCCCACCCGGGAAGGGACCGAACTTGGTCTTGTAGGGGATGACCTTGCCGGTCATCGTCATCGTCAAGAGCGTGCGGCCGTGGAAAGAGCCTTGGAAGCAGATGATATCAGAGCGGCCGGTAGAGGCACGGGCGATCTTCACCGCGTTTTCGACCGCCTCGGCGCCGGTCGTCACGAACATACTCTTCTTCTCACCCGAAATCGGCGCGATGGCGTTGAGTTTCTCGGCGAGCTCGACGAAGGGCGTATAGGGCGCGACCGTGAAGCAGGTATGGGTGAAGGAATTGAGCTGTTCATTCACCCGCTTCATCACCGCGGGATGGCGATGACCGACATTGAGCACCGCGATGCCGCCGGCGAAATCGATGTAGCGGCGGCCTTCGATGTCCCACAGCTCGGTATCCTCGGCGCGCGCCGCCATAATCGGCGCCGCCATGCCCATGCCGCGCGCCACCGCCTTGGCCCGCCGCTCAACCCATGCTTCATTGAGGCCCTTGGCAGTCGCCGGTGCGTTCATGTTGGATCTCCCGTCAAAGGATTTGCCTGAAATTCGGGCGCGTTGTAGCGCTGATCGACCCCGAGCGGCAACAGCCAGTTCTTCCTGGAGGTGAGGTGCAGGAACTTATCCGCCAATCCGCCTGCAATATTGTCGCCCTGTTGCGAGCGGGCGAGATCACGCCATTCGATTGCCTCGATGCGCTGGAGGCGCGGATTGCCGCCGTTAACCCGCAAGTGAACGCGCTGCCGACCTTGTGTTTCGACCGCGCGCGCGGCAATGCTGCCGAGGCCGCGGCTCGCGCTCCGCTCCATGGACTGCCAATCCCGATCAAGGACCTCGTCGACGTCGCGGGGGTGCTCTCGACCCAGGGCTCGCCGATCTTTGCCGCAAATGTCCCCGATGCGTCCGACCTTGTTGTCGAGCATCTCGAGCGCAATGGCGCCCTCGTCTATGCGATGTCGAATACGCCGGAATTCGGCGCCGGCGCCCATACTTTCAACGAGGTGTTCGGGCCTACCCTCAACCCCTGGAACACGAGCCGCTCGGCTTCGGGATCATCAGGCGGAGCAGCGGTGGCGCTCGCAACCGGCATGGCCTGGGTGGCGCATGGCTCCGATCTCGGCGGCAGCCTGCGCAATCCGGCGAGCTTCTGTGGGGTCGTCGGCATGCGGCCCTCGCCCGGCCGGGTCGCGGCGAGCGTGTCGGGCAAGATCGATTCGACACTCGGCATCGAAGGTCCGATGGCGCGCAATGTCGAGGATCTCGCGCTTCTCTTTGACGCTATGGTAGGTGAAGAAACCGGCGACCCTCTGTCATTGCCGTCCGACGGCACCTCCTATCTTGCGGCCACGCGTTTGGGATGGAAACCGAAGCGCGTTGCCGTAAGCCGCGATCTCGGCATTACGCCGGTCGATCGCGAAGTCGCCGATATTGTCATGAAAGCGGGCGGACGCTTCGCCGAGGCTGGCGTGATTGTTGAGGAAGCCCATCCGGACTTCTCGGAACTCCATGAATGCCTCCAGGTGCTGCGTGCGCTCTCCTATGCGGTAGGAAAATACGAACTCCTCGCTAATCACCGCGGCAAGCTGAAGCCGGAGGTGATCTGGAACACCGAAAAGGGCCTAGCCCTGACCGCCGCCGAAATTGCAAAGGCGGAGGCGCAACGGGGCGCGATGTTCAATCGGGTGCGCAGATTCTTCGAAACCTATGATCTGCTCCTGTGTCCTTCGACCATCGTCGCCCCTTTCCCGGTCGAACAGCGCTACGTCACCGAATGCGACGGTCACCGCTTCGACAACTATGTCGATTGGCTCGCGATCGCCCATGCGGCAACCCTCGTCTGCTCGCCAGCGATCTCGATCCCGGCGGGATTTACCGCGGAGAATTTGCCGGTTGGCATTCAGATTATCGCCCCTTGTCGCGGCGAAGCGCCCCTGCTTGCGGGAGCAAAGCTTCTGGAGGACATTCTGGGCTTAGGCGTGCTCACGCCCATCGATCCGCGCAAGGGAAGCTAATGATGAAGATCATCGTCGCAGCTGTCATGGGCCTTGTCCTCACTGCAAGCGCGGCTCAGGCTTTCGACTGCAGCAAGGCCAAGACCAAGATCGAAAAGGCGATCTGCGCCCACCCGGATCTTACCGCCGCAGACGACGCGATGGCGGCCGCCTATGATCGGCTGCGTTCATCGCTCACCGGCAACTACCTCAAGACGCTCAGCACCTCGCAGCGAAAATGGGTGAAGGGTCGCGAAGACCAATGCGGCTATCTCGATGGTGGCGAGCTGACCGATTGCATCCGCGCGCAGACCGAAAACCGCCGCAGGCTGCTCGCGGGCGAAGCAGAGAGCGGACCTGGAGCATCGTCTCCAATGATCCCGGTCTTTATCGAGCAAAACGGGGCGGCCAAGCGTTACGATATCGATTATACGCTCATCAAATTCGCGAAGCCCGCATCGCCCGGCGAGAAGCTGTTCAATGCGGAAGTCGACAAGATCGCCAAGGAAGCGCCGCTCGGCCCCACCACGAACGAAGCGCCCGAAGGAGCGACACTCTCCGCCAGCGCGGCGATGGCGGTGGCCTATGCCTCGCCTCAGCTCGTTTCGGCGAGCAATACGATCTGGAGCTTCGATGGCGGAGCGCACGGCAATGGCGGATTGAGCAACATTAACATCGATCTCGGCAAAGGGCGCATGATCGAAAGCAAAGACACTTTCGATGCCGCCGCGATAAAAAAGCTGACCGGGGACTGCACCGCGGAAATTGCGAAACAAAAGACGGAGAAGCTTCAGATACCTTTCAATCCGGCCGACGATCCTAACTACGACGCCGCCGAGATCGGCAAGCATATTGCCGATATGACGCGCTGGACTCTGAGAGCCGGGAAGGTGACCGTGACCTTCGATCCTTATGCGATCGGCTCCTATGCCGAGGGTTCATATACTTGCGATTTTGTCATGGATAATC
>JBKOZY010000215.1:0-3973 GCA_046726135.1 Pseudomonadota bacterium
GTGTCGACACGGGCCATTGCTGGATCGTCGATCCGATCGACGGCACCACCAATTTCATTCATGGAATCCCGCATTTTGCCATTTCCATAGCCCTGCGCAGGGCAGACGAAATCGTCGCCGGGATCATCTACAATCCGATCACCGACGAGCTCTTCGCCGCCGAACGCGGCCGCGGCGCCTATCTGAACGACCGGCGGATGCGGGTGGCGGCGCGGCGCGACCTTCATGATGCGGTGATCGCCTGCGGCATTCCGCATCTCGGGCGGGGCGATCATGCGCAGTTTCGCCGCGAGCTCGCCCAAGTCCAGGCCAAGGCCGCGGGAATCCGGCGATTCGGCGCCGCGGCGCTCGATCTCGCCTTTGTTGCAGCCGGGCGATTCGACGGCTATTGGGAACGGGGGCTGAAGGCGTGGGATATCGCGGCCGGCATCGTGATCGTCCGCGAGGCGGGTGGCATGGCGGGAGACATCGACGGGGCGGCGGATGTGCTCGCGACGGGCGACATCATGGCGGCAAATAGCGAGCTTTATCCGCAGATTGCACAGGAGCTGGCAGGGGCCAGACGTGCTGCCCCGCGCGATGAAACCGCGGAAATACGCAGTTGATGAACGGCCGCAAAAAGGCCGCCTTGGGCGTGACACGACAGTGCGATTGCGTCATCCTGCGCGGCAAATCTGATGTGGGAGCCGGGAGCGCCCTATGAATCGAGGTAGCGACACGCACGTCCTGGATCTGCCGCGCGTCTATATGGTGCGGATGATGGTGTTCATCGTCCTGGTGGGGATTCTGGCGGCGATCCTTTTTCCGACGATTCGCGAGGCATTTCAGCACAATGTCGGCCTCAACGGAACGATCGTCGCGCTCCTTCTCGTCGGCATCGTCTATTCCTTCCGCATGGTGTGGCGGCTGTTCCCCGAGGTGAACTGGGTCAATCATTTCCGGATCGCCGATCCCGGCCTCGAGATTCCCTACAGCCCCAGTCTGCTCGCCCCGATGGCGACGCTGCTCAGGGATCGAAAAGGGCCGACCGTGCTGTCGCCACTGACCATGCGGTCGCTGCTCGATTCGCTGGCGTCGCGGCTCGACGAATCGCGCGACATATCGCGCTATCTCATCGGCCTCCTGATCTTTCTTGGCCTGCTCGGCACCTTCTGGGGCCTGCTCGAAACGGTGCAGTCGGTCAGCACGGCAATCCGCTCGCTCGACATCAATTCGCAATCGGGCTCGGTGTTCGAGGAGCTGAAGCGCGGCCTCGAGGCGCCGCTCGCCGGCATGGGCACGTCGTTCTCGTCATCGCTGTTCGGCCTTGCCGGCTCGCTGGTGCTCGGCTTCCTCGACCTGCAGGCGAGCCAGGCGCAGAACCGGTTCTACAACGAGCTCGAGGACTGGCTGTCGTCGATCACCGACATTGCGGCGGGCGGGCAGTCGCATTTCGCGGTGCCGCAATATCTTCGCCTCGACCTTCGCGATCTGCAGCAGGGAATCGAGCGGATGAACCAAACGCTCGACGAGGCTTTGTCGGATTCAGGATCCGGTCAGGTTGGCGGAGACAGCGACCCCGAGGCGATGGCGCGGCTTGCCGATGCGGTGCAGTCGCTGGTGCAGCAGATGCGCGAGGAACAGCGGATCGTCCGGCAATGGGCGCAGACCCAGTCGGAGCAGAATGCCGAGTTCCGCCGCATCATCGCTCGGCTGACGCCACCCGAGCCGCGGCCGGCAATGCCGGCGCCGGCGCCGCGCGAAAGCTCGGCGGCAGCGCTGCGCCAGGCGCTCAAGCAGTCGAAACCGAAGGACGAATAAGCGATGGCCCGTTCGCTTGGCCGCCGCCAGGGACGCGAAGATGCCTATTACTGGCCGGGCTTCGTCGATGCCATGGCGCAGCTGCTGCTGGTCATCACCTTCCTCATGTCGGTGTTCATGATCACCCAGTTCCTGCTGTCGAAGGAGATCAGCGGCAGGGACACTGTGCTGTCGCGGCTCAAGGCGCAGATCGCCGAGCTAACGCAGCTCCTGGCGCTCGAGAAGTCGACCAAGACCGAGCTCGAGACGTCGCTGGCGGCGCTCACCGACGACCTCCAGACAGCCCGCACCGACAACAGCAAGCTGAAGGGGCTGGTCGACAGCTTCAGCGAGAAGGAGTCGACCGAGAACTCGGCGATCACGGGCCTGCGCGGTCAGCTAGACGCCGAGCGCAAGGTCTCGTCCGAGGCGATGGCGCGAATCGAATTGCTCAATCAGCAGATCGCGGCGCTGCGCCGACAGATCGCGGCGCTCAACGAGGCGCTGGAGGCGGCGGAATCACGCGACCAGGATTCGAAGACGCAGATCGCGGATCTCGGCCGGCGGCTCAATGTGGCGCTGGCGCAGCGGGTCCAGGAGCTCGCCCGCTATCGGTCGGAGTTCTTCGGGAGGCTGCGTCAGATCCTGTCGCAGCGCTCGGACATAAGGGTGGTCGGCGACCGCTTCGTGTTCCAGTCGGAGGTGCTGTTCCCCAAGGGCTCGGCGGAGATCAATCCGGCGGGGCGCCTCGAGCTGGACAAGCTGGCCCAGGCGATGCGCGAGCTCGAGGGCGAGATTCCGCAGGACATCGCCTGGGTGCTCAGGGTCGACGGTCACACCGACACCGACCCGATTCAGACCTCGGCCTTCTCGTCCAACTGGGAGCTGTCGTCGGCGCGCGCCATTGCGGTGGTGAAGGAGCTGATCGCCCAGGGGGTGTCGCCGAACCGGCTGGTGGCGGCGGGGTTCGGCGAGTTTCAGCCGATCGAGCAGGGCGACAGCGAGGAGGTCAAGACGCGCAATCGCCGGATCGAGCTCAAGCTCACCGAGCGGTGAGGGATCAAGTACCCGTCACGCTGCCTGGAACTGCAGCCGGGCGAGGCGGCGGTACAGGCCGTCGTCGCTCATCAGGAGGTCGTGGCTGCCCTCGGCACTGAGGCGGCCATGGTCGAGCACCAGGATGCGGTCGGCGTCGCGCACCGTCGCCAGGCGGTGGGCAATGACCAGCGTGGTGCGGCCGCGCATCAGCTTCTCCAATGCCGCCTGGACCAGCTTCTCGCTCTCGGCATCGAGCGCGCTCGTCGCCTCGTCGAGCAGCAGCACCGGGGGATCGCGCAGCAGGGCGCGGGCGATGGCAATGCGCTGGCGCTGGCCGCCCGACAGGGTGATGCCGCGTTCGCCGGTCATGGTGGCGAAACCCTGCGGCAGTCGCTCGGCGAAATCGGTGACGCGGGCTGCCGCGGCCGCTCGCAGCACCTCCTCGTCGCTGGCATCGGGCCGGGCAAAGCGAATGTTGTCGATGATCGTCGCCGAGAACAGCTGGACATCCTGCGGCACGAGCGCGATGCGCGAACGGATGTCGGCGGGGCGGGCGTTCCTGACATCCACTCCATCGACCATGACGGCGCCCTGATCGACGTCATAGAAGCGCAGCAGCAAGTTGAAGATGGTGGTCTTGCCCGCGCCGGAAGGACCGACGATGGCCACGCGCTCGCCCGGCGCGACGGCGAATGACAGGCCGTTCAAGGCGGAATGGCCGGGACGGCTCGGATAGGAGAAATGCACCTCGCGGAACGCCACCGCGCCGCGCGGCGGCTCGGGAAGCGGCTGCGGATCAGCCGGCGCGCCGATCGCCGGCTCGGTTGCGGTGAGCTCAAGCAGGCGCTCCGCCGCTCCGGCCGACAGCTGAACCTCGCCCCACACTTCCGACAGCGAGCCGAGCGCGGAGGCGGCAAGCGCCGCATAGATGACGAACTGGCTCAGCGTGCCGCCGGTCAGCCGACCGGTCAGGACGTCCTGCGCCCCGAGCCAGAGAATGCCGACCACCGCGCCGGACGCGATGAAGATGATGGCGCCGGTCAACAAGGCGCGCGAGAACGTGCGGCCGCGGGCGGCGCCAAAGGCGCGCTCGGTGGCATCGGCAAATTGTTGACGGAAACGCGGCTCCTGGCCGGCGGCCTGCACCGCCTGAACG
>JBKOZY010000216.1:0-3419 GCA_046726135.1 Pseudomonadota bacterium
CCGCCAGAATGATCTTGAGGCGCCCGATCCGATCGCTCAGCCAGCCAAAGAAAACGAAGAACGGCGTGCCGATGAGCAGCGACACCGCGATCAAAGCGTAGGCAGAGATGTAGTCGAGCTTGAGCGGGCCGATCAGGAAGAACAGGGCATAGAACTGTCCCGTGTACCACACGACTCCCTGGCCGGCGGTCGCGCCGAGAAGCGCAAGCAGGACATACTTGTTGTTTGGGTACCGGAAGAAGCTCTCGGTCAGCGGCGCTTTCGAACCCTTACCCTCTTCCTTCATCCGGGCAAATACCGGGCTCTCATTGAGCTTGAGCCGGATATAGACCGAGAATACCAGGAGGACAACGGACACGAGGAACGGAATTCGCCAGCCCCAATCGGTGAAGATCGCTGCTTCCATGAAGTACCGGCAGAGGCCGATAACGAGGAGCGACAGGAAAAAGCCCAAGGTCGCCGTCGTTTGGATCCAGCTTGTGGCATAGCCGCGCCGTCCATGCTGCGCGTGCTCGGCGACATAGGTCGCCGCACCGCCATATTCGCCGCCGAGCGCCAGCCCCTGCAGCAGACGCAAGCTCACAAGAAGCAGGGGAGCAAGCCAGCCAACCTGCGAAAATTTCGGCAGAAGGCCGACTGCGAAGGTCGCAAGGCCCATGACCATGATGGTGATAAGGAAGGTGTATTTACGCCCGACGAGATCGCCGATGCGCCCGAACACCACCGCTCCGAACGGACGGACGAGGAAGCCCGCCGCATAGGTGGCGAACGCCGACAAGAGCGCCGCGGTGTCATTTCCGGGCGGGAAGAACAGCGCGGCAAAGAACGGCGCCAATGTTGCGTAAAGATAAAAGTCGTACCACTCGAAAACGGTGCCGGTCGATGAAGCGACGACGACGAACCGTTCGTCCTGGGTCATTCCCCGGCCGCGACCGGAAATCGTTGCGGCATGAACCATTGATTCCTCTCCCTTTGCAGATTGGTTTCGCCAGGTGTCCCCACCCTAGAAACTCTGCTTGAGTCCTACGTGAGGAGCGGGCCGCGCCGCCAGATCGACCTTCGTCTAGGGCAGGCTCTATTCGCCGTCTTCGGGCTCGGGGCCGGCTTTCTTCGCCGGCTCCGCTTGGTCCGCTTCCCCTCCGGGGATCGCGTAAGTGCCGCCGAGCCAGCGATTGAGATCGATATTGGCGCAACGTGCCGAGCAGAAGGGCAAGAATTTCTGCTCCGAAGGCTTGCCGCAGACGGGACAGGGCCGACCTGGCCTCAGCCTGCTCATTCCGCCTCGGGCGGCGCCGTCATCCAGGTATGATAGACGGGGTAGCCCGCGCCTTGCAGCAGGTTGATGCTCTCATGAAGGGGCAGTCCGACGACACCCGAATAGGAACCGGTCAGCATTCGCACGAAAGCCTCCGCGCGGCCCTGGATGGCATAGCCGCCAGCTTTGCCGCGCCAATCGCCGGTCTTGAGGTAGGTCTCGACATCCTCCTGGGACAACCGTTTGAAACGCACCTTGGTTTCAGAGCAGCGCGAGCGCAGCCGGCCGTCCGGCCCGATAAGCGCGGCGGTGGAATAAACCCAGTGCGAGCGCCCTGAAAGCAAAGTGAGGCAGGAATAGGCCTGATCGCGGTCTTCGGCTTTGGGGAGAATACGCCGGCCAAGCCCAACCACCGTATCGGCAGCAAGGATGAAGACCTTGCCGTCGAGCTTCTTGACCAAGGGCGCCTCCCGCACCGCTCTCGCTTTTTCTTCGGCGAGCCGGATCGATAGCCTTCGCGGCGTTTCTCGCTTCTTGGGAGTTTCGTCGAGATCGGCGGGGTTGAGCAGGTTAGGAACGATGCCAACTTGTTCAAGCAGCGCAAGCCGGCGCGGCGATGCGCTCGCAAGTACGAGCTTGACCGGGGTGTCGGCCATCCGCCGTTACTTGAACCGGTAGTTGATCCGGCCCTTGGTCAGGTCGTAGGGCGTCATTTCCACCATCACCCGGTCGCCGGCAAGCACGCGAATGCGGTTCTTGCGCATCTTCCCCGCGGTGTGGGCAATGACCTCGTGATTGTTGTCAAGCTTGACGCGAAAAGTAGCGTTGGGCAGGAGTTCGGTGACAGTACCTTCGAATTCGAGAAGTTCTTCTTTCGCCATGATTTGTCCGCAATGGGCTCAATGTGGCGCGGAAAATGGACCGGTTGACGCCCAAATGCAAGCTTCCCGCCGCGCATTAGACGCCGCCAGCGACGAGAGGCCCGAACCGCTTGCGAATTCGCATATAGAGTCCGTCGCGCACGTCCCGGTAGGCATCAAGAATTTGCGCGCGGCTGCCAGCGACCGCTGACGGGTCGAGGGTAGGCCAATATTCCGCCTCGATCGCCTGGGTACGGGTCATTTCAAGCGCGCGGTGGTGGGCTTCGGGCGAGAGCGAAATCACCATGTCGAAATTGGTGTCGTCGAGATCATCGAAGCTCTGCGGACAATGCTTGCCCATTTTTATCCCGATTTCATCCATCACGGTTTCAACGAAGAGGTCCTCTTCTCCCGCCTTGACGCCGCAGGAGCCGACGAACACCCGATGCCCATAGAGGTGCCTCATGATGGCCGCCGCCATCGGCGAGCGGATCGCATTGTGACTGCAGGCATAGAGGACCGCGCCCGGAAGATCGCCCGCCATCGGTTGAACCTACCGGCGCCAATGCAGGGCGCACAGCAATGTGAAAAGCCGCCGCGCCGTATCGAGATCGGTCTCGACCTTGCCGTCGAGGCGCTGCTTGAGCGTCTCACTGCCTTCGTTGTGGAGGCTGCGCCTTGCCATGTCGATGGTTTCGATCTGGCTCGGCGTCGCATTGCGGATCGCCTTGTAATAGCTTTCGCAGATCATGAAGTAGTCCTTCACGATCCGGCGGAACGGCGACATCGAAAGCCCGATCATCAGCACCCGCTCTCGATGTTCCGAATGAATGTCGAAGATGAGTCTGCCCTCGGCGGCCGAAAGCTGTAGTCGGTATGGCCCGAGATCGCGGCCGACGACCTTGAAGCGATTGTCTTCAATCAGGTCGTAGATCGCCACCTGCCGCTCGTGCTCGGCATCCGCGGTGAGCCCGGGACCGATGCTGCTGTCGAGATCGACGGCAATGAGCCGATGTTTCGATTTGGAGGGCATTTGCGGACGACTGGAGCGAATCCGCGAAAAGCTAGGCCATCTTCCGCTGGATAGCGACAGGTCTCACGAGCTCGCCTGCTCCTCCTCATGCGCCGGGAGATGCGGGGTGGCCCAGGCGGGCCCAAGGTCATCAAGCTGCGCCTCGATGCACTCGACCTCGAGCTTGATCGTTCCGCCGCCCGCGAAATTCAACGTGATCGTGCCGGAAGGCGGGTCGGCCGGCTCAAAACCGATCGACAGAAGAGAAAGCACGCCGGTCTCAACATTCTGG
>JBKOZY010000217.1:0-1862 GCA_046726135.1 Pseudomonadota bacterium
GCTTGATGATGTGCCACCCATAATCCGTCTTGACCGGCTTCGACACTTCTCCTGGCTTCAGCGCGAAGGTTGCCTTCGAGAACTCGGGCACCATCTCGCCGGCGCTGAAATAGCCGAGGTCACCGCCATAGTCCTTCGAGCCGTCGAGGCTGACCTGCTTGGCCACATCCTCGAACTTCTCGCCCTTGTCGAGCCGCGCCAGCACCGCCTCTGCGTCCTTTTCGGTGCCCACCAATATGTGGCGCGCCCGGGCCCGCTTCTCCGGTTTGATCTTGGACGCCTCCCGATCATAAGCGGCCTTGACCTCCTGGTCGGTCACCGCCGGCTTGAGCTTGTCGGTGAAATAAGCGTCACGCAGCGCCTTTGCCTGATAGAAGGCGAGCCGCCGCTTATATTCGGCGCTTTCGGCCATCCCCTCATTGACCGCCGCCTGCGCCAAAAGATGCCGTTCGATCAGATATTCAACCAGGAACGGATAGCGAAGATTGGCCGGCACATCCGGAAGCTGTGGCAGGATGTCGTCGGCCGCGAGCTCGATCTCCTTGACCGTGATCCCGTGGCCATTGACTTTGGCGACCACCCGTTCCTTGTTGGTCATGTCTGGCTTGAAGACCTCGGCCTTCGCATTGGCCGGCTGTTGCTTCGATGCCGGCGCCTGCTGGGCTGGCTGTGTTTGGCCAAGCACGGTCGCAGCACCGGGGCCGAGCAATGCCGCAGTTGCAAGAGCAATGAGTGCTGTTCTACTGATCTTCATCGATCCAACCGTCAATCTGAGAGTGTCGGGCCTGCCTTCGGGGCCTGAATGCCGCGCTGATTGCCGCTCAAATCCGGCAACAATAAGCCACCGGTAGCAATCTTCCCCAACCGCTTCGGGCGCGCTGGAACCCTTTCGCGGCGGCACCATGGTCCCATCGAAGGCAGTTTGCAAGCCTCCGAACCAAGTGGTTGCCGAACAATGTGCCGCATGTGTGACCTTTGGTGGGCACTGTGACATGCGAGCCACGCCACCGCCTTGACAAAGCCGCGCATGACGGCCACCTCACCGAAAAGGCGGCGCCTGCCGCCCCCGGATCAGGTACTGCAACCACGTTGCTCGGGTGCGCAGCCTCCGTTAAAAGACGCCGTCTCACCAAGGAAACCGTCTCATGCTCGGCTTGGGCTCGCTTGCCACCAAGATTTTCGGCAACTCCAATGACCGAAAGGTCAAGAGGTACCGACCCATAGTCGCCCAGATCAACGCGTTGGAAAGCGAGACGGCGGCCCTCGACGACGAGGCGCTGCGCGGGCGCACGAACGCGCTCAAGGAGCGCGTGGCCGCCGGCGAGAGCTTGGAGAAGCTTCTCCCCGAAGCTTTTGCGACAGTCCGCGAGGCCGCCCGACGCACGTTGGGTCAGCGTCATTTCGATGTCCAGCTGGTCGGCGGCATGGTCCTCCACGAGGGCAGAATCGCCGAGATGAAGACCGGCGAAGGCAAGACCCTGGTCGCCACCCTTCCCGTCTACCTCAATGCCCTGACCGGCAAGGGCGTCCACGTCGTGACCGTCAATGACTATCTGGCAAAGCGCGACGCCGAATGGATGGGTAGAATCTACAAATTTCTCGGCCTCACCGTCGGCTGCATCGTTCATGGCTTGGACGATGCCGAGCGGCGCGAGCAATATACCTGCGACGTGACCTACGGCACCAACAACGAGCTCGGCTTCGACTATCTCCGCGACAACATGAAGTACCATCTCGAAGAGATGGTGCAGCGCGGTCATCATTTCGCGATCGTCGACGAGGTCGACTCGATCCTGATCGACGAGGCCCGCACCCCGCTCATCATCTCGGGCGCGGTCGAAGACCGCTCCGACCTCTACAAC
>JBKOZY010000218.1:0-3440 GCA_046726135.1 Pseudomonadota bacterium
TCAACCAGCAGAAAGGCGCCCTCGCCCAGCCGGGCGGCAGCGGTGCGGGCGATGACGGCGAAGGCAGCGCCGCGCTCCAGCGCGGTCGGGACGAAATCGTGGCCGTCGCGCGAGGGACCGGCAATGGCGAAGAAGATGTCGCCCGGCTCGAGGCTGCGGCTGTCGATCGAAGCGCCGGTGGCCGGCACGGCGGGAGCGCGTGCGAAGACACCGCCGGTGGCAGCCTGAACCTCCTCCGGGGTCCACAGCGCCTGGTCGTTCATGGCTTCGGCCTCCCCTCGACGGCCGCCCGGACGACGTCCTGGTCGCTGAACGGCAAAACCTCCTTGCCCACGATCTGGCCGGTTTCATGGCCCTTGCCCGCCACCACCAGCACATCGCCGCTTTTCAGCCCGCGGACGGCGGCAAAAATGGCTTCGGCACGGTCGCCGATCTCGATACCGCCGGGACAGGCGGCCAGGATGGCCGCCCGGATGGCGGCCGGGTCCTCGCCGCGCGGGTTGTCATCGGTGACATAGGCCTCATCAGCCAGCCGGGCGGCGATGGCGCCCATTTCCGGCCGCTTGCCGCGGTCGCGGTCGCCGCCGCAGCCGAACACCACCTTGAGGCGGGCGCCGGCATAGGGCTTCAAGGTCTCGAGCACGGTCTCGAGGGCATCGGGGGTGTGGGCATAATCCACAAAAATCGGAGCGCCGCTCCTGGTGGTGGCGACCAGCTCGAGGCGGCCGCTCGCTCCTTTCAGGGATTCGAGCGCCCGGATGGCGACAGTCTCATCGCCGCCCGCGCCGATCACCAGGCCGGCAGCTATCAGGGCGTTCGATGCCTGGAAGGTGCCGGCGAGCGGCAGATAGACCTCGTGCACGGCATGTCCGGTACTGATCCGGAGCTGCTGGCCAAGGCCGTCGCGCGCCTGGCCGAGGAGGCGCAGATGCTCGCCCTTGACGCCGACGGTGTGGACGATCAGGCCGTGGGCGCGGGCGGCATTGATGAATTGCGGTGCGGCCTCGGAGTCAGCATTGATGATTGCGGCCGCCGGCGGGTGGAGGACCTCGCTGAAGAGCCTGAGCTTGGCCGAGGCGTATTCCTCGAAGGTCGGATGATAGTCGAGATGATCGCGGGTGAGATTGGTGAAGGCGCCGGCAGCGAGGCGCAGGCCATCGAGGCGCGCCTGGGCAAGGCCATGGCTCGAAGCCTCGAGGGCGACATGGGTGACATCCTCCTCGACCAGCTCCGCCAACATCCGATGGAGGTGGACGGGATCGGGGGTGGTATGGCCGAGGGCGCGTTTGCCCGAAGGCGAGACCACTCCCACGGTGCCCATGCTGGCGCCGCCGAATCCCATCATTTCCCAGATCTGACGCACGAAGGAGGTGACCGATGTCTTGCCGTTGGTGCCGGTGACGGCGACGGCGACGCTGGGCTGGAGGGCGAAGAAGCGGGATGCCATCAGAGCCAGCGCCCGCCGCGGATTGGCCGCCAGCAACACCGGCACCTCGGCGCCGGCAACCGTTGTCCCGCGCCCGGCGAGGACGGCGGAGGCACCCCTCGAAACGGCGTCGGCAATGAAGCGCGACCCGTCGGCCTGGGTTCCGGCAAGGGCCGCGAAGACGAAGCCGGGGAGCACTTCGCGGCTGTCGGCGGTCAGGCCCGATATTGCGGTCTCGGCATAGCGCTCCGGCAGGGGATCGACGATCCCGTCGGCGAGATGGCCGAGCGACATGTGCATGTCAGTGAGCCGTCCTCGATGCGGTCCTGGCGGCGGCCGTGGTCTTTTCGAGCTTGTCGCGCTCATCGTCTGTCAGAGCAGGCTCGACGCCAAGCAGCGGGGCGATGCGGGCGATGAGCTTGGCGGCGGTGGGCACAGCATTCCAGCCGGCTGTGGCAAAGCCCATGGACTCCGGAACGGCCTGCGGCTCGTCGAGCATCAGCAGCACGAGATAGCGCGGATCATCCATCGGAAAGGCGCCGACAAAGGAATTCAAGCGATGGTTCTTGCTATAGCGCCCGTTGATCACCTTCTCCGCCGTTCCGGTCTTGCCGCCGACCCTGAGCCCCGGCACATCCGCTTTGGTTGCGGTCCCCTTCTCGACATTGAGCCGGAACAGGTCCCGCAATTTCCTGCTCGTCTCAGGCTTGATGATGCGAACCGCCACGGCCCCGGCGGCCTCGCGATCACGCTTGAGGAATGTCGGCGTCATGAGCTCGCCGCCATTCAGCAGCGCTGCCGCGACGGCGGCACCCTGAAGCGGCTGTACGGCAAAACCGTGACCGAATGCCGCGGTCACGGTCGTGATTGTGGACCACCGCGCCGGCAGCAGCGGCGCGGCGGCTTCCGGCAGCTCGGTCTGCATGCGGTCGAGCAAGCCCACCTTGCGCAGGAAGGCCTGGTGACCCTCGATCCCGACATCGAGGGCCATTTTGGCGGTGCCGATGTTCGAGGAGTACATGAAGATCTCGGGCACGGTCAGGATACGACCCTCGGGGTGGAAGTCGCCGATCCGGGAATGACCGATGACCAGCGGGAAGCGCGCGTCATAGCGGGAATTGAAGTCGCAGACTCCGAGGTCGAGCGCCATGGCGAAGGTCACCGCCTTGATCACCGAGCCAAGCTCGTAGACCCCGCCGGTCATGCGGTTGCCAGCGTTCTTCTGCTGGGCCTCGAGCGGCTGGTTAGGATTGTAGTCGGGGAGCGACACCATGGCGAGGACCTCGCCGGTGGCGATGTCGAGCACGACGCCGCCGCCGGCTTCGGCGCGATAATGCTGGATCGCCTTCTGCAACTCGTCGGCGAGCGCATGCTCGATCCGCGAGTCGATCGACAGCTGAACGGGCTCGAGCGTGCGACTTGCCGGATTGGCGAGCGAGGCGGTGTACAGCGCGCCGCGGCCGTCGAGATATTTCTCGATGCCGGCAAGGCCGTGAGAATCGACATCGACATAGCCGAGCACATGGGCGGCGAGCCGGCCGCGCGGATAGACCCGCAAGGTCTCATCGCGAAAGCCGATGCCGGGAATGCCGAGATCATGGATGAGCTGCTGCTCGCTCGGCGACACCTGGCGCTTCAACCAGATGAAGCCGCGGTCGAGCGACAGCTTGCGGCGGAGCTCGCGAGCATCGAGGTCGGGGACATTGGCGGTCAACAGCTCGACGGCCTCGTCGATGTCGATGAGCTTGTTGGGCTCGGCATAGAGCGAGGCGACGCGGATGTCGCGCGCCAGCACCTCGCCATTGCGGTCGACGATATCGGGCCGCGGCATCTTCTGCTGTTCGGCGCCAGCGGGCAGCTTCTCGTCGCGCGGCATCAGCGACAGCCAGGCAAGCTTGCCGGCAATGACGAGGAAGATGAGCGAGAAGACGAGCATGACCAACCGGATGCGGCGGCGGCCGGCGAGATCGCGGCTGCCCAATCCGAGCAGATCGGCCGGAGCCTTCCTCATTGC
>JBKOZY010000219.1:0-1268 GCA_046726135.1 Pseudomonadota bacterium
GCATAGAGGGCCGGGACGAACAGCAGGGTCAGGAAGGTTGCAACGAAGAGACCGCCCATGATGGTGACCGCCATCGGGCCCCAGAAGGCAGAGCGCGACAGGGGGATCATCGCCAGGATTGCCGCCAGGGCCGTCAGCACCACCGGCCGGGCGCGGCGCACCGTCGCCTCGATGATGGCGGTCCGCCGGTCATGGTGACCGTCGCGAGCATCGCTCTCGATTTGATCGACAAGGATGACCGTGTTGCGCATGATCATGCCGGCGAGCGCGATGAGGCCGAGCAGCGCGACGAAGCCGAAGGGCATGCCTGAGACATTGAGGGCCAAGGCGGCGCCGATCAGCCCCAAGGGTGCGGTCAGCAGCACCAGCATCAGGCGCGAGAAGCTCTGCAGCTGGACCATCAGGATGGTCAGCATCGCCGCCAGCATGATCGGGAACACCGCGAACAAGGAGGCGTTGGCCTTGCTCGACTCCTCGATCGCGCCACCGACATCGATGCGATAGCCGGGCGGCAGGGCCTGCTTGATCGTATCGAGCGCCGGCAGGAGCTGGGCGGTGACATCGGGTGCCTGGACCCCGTCGATAATGTCGCTGCGGACAGTGATCGCCATGTCGCGGTTGCGCCGCCACAGGATCGGGTCCTCATGGCCGAAGCCGACCTTGGCGACTTGGGCCAGCGGAACCGGCACGCCGTTCCTGGTCAGGATCGACAGATCCTCGATCCGCCCGAGCGCGAGGCGCTCGTCGGGCACGGCGCGCGCCACCACATCGACCTGCTCGCGACCGTCGCGGACCGTCGTCACCGTGGTGCCGGTCAGCAGCGTCTGAAGCGTCGCTGCCATGTCCTGCGGGGTCAGTCCGAGGGCGCGGGCGCGCTCCTGGTCGACCTCGAGGCTGATCGCGGGCGAGCGCTCATTCCAATCGAGATGCGGCTCGACGACATTGCTGTTGCGGCGCATGGTGTCGCGCACCTTCCAGGCGATCTCGCGCACCTGCTGGGCATCGGGACCGATCACCCGGAACTGCACGGGATAGCCGACCGGCGGACCAAAATTGAAACGGTCCACCCTGACCCGCGCCGCCGACAAGGCGCCTCCATCGACCGCCGCTTCGAGGCGGGACTTGATGCGCTCGCGTGCTTCGACGTCGCGCGACTGGATGACGATCTCGGCAAAGGCTTCGTTCGGCAGCTGCGGGCTCAGGCCGAGCCAGAAGCGGGGGCTGCCGCGCCCGACATAGGCGGTCCAAGTGGCGATGTCGCGGTCATC
>JBKOZY010000220.1:0-11296 GCA_046726135.1 Pseudomonadota bacterium
GTCCTGCAGCATCCGCCGGTCGGGATGGTGATAGAGCACGTCATTGGTGGCGATGAGCGGTGTCCGGTGCTTGCGCGCCGCTTCCGCAAGCGCGTTGAGCCGCGCCCGCTCGCCGGCCTTGCGCAGCATGCTCGCCGCGAGATAGGTCGGCTGACCGATCCTGCCCCGGACCGCCGCCATGTCGGCGAGGAAGGGCGCCTTCGGCATCCCCGGCGGCGGCACGATGGCGAACAGCGAGCCCTCCTGGAATTCCGCCACATCATCGAGGGTGAGGATGCATTTGCCCTTTTCGGCGCGCCGCTGCCCGCGCGACACCAGCCGGGTGAGCCGGCCATAGGCGGCCCGGTCCCTGGGCCAGGCGAGGAGGCTCGCAAAATCGGCAAGCGGCGGCGTCTCGCTCTGCATGAGATCGAGCCTCACCCCGGGGATGAATTTGACGCCATTGGCCTTGGCGCTCGCATGCGCCCTGACCAGCCCCGCCATGCTGTTGCGGTCGGTGACGGCGAGTGCAAGACCGAGATGCTTCGCCTGGCCCACCAGCTCTTCCGGATGCGAGCCACCTTCGAGGAAGGTGAAATTGGTGAGCGCCTGGAGCTCCGCAAACCCGGTCATCGATGCTGTCTCCTCAAGGAAAGAGCCCGTGGATGAACCAGGCCGGCGGCGTCTCGGCCTCCTGATAAAGGCCCTGACGATAGAGCCAGTAGCGGCGGCCGATCTCGTCCTCGACCAGATAATAGTCGCGCGCCGGGCCGACCTTCTGCAGTGCCCGCCACCACTCGCTGTCGATTCTCTCCGGGCCGTCCGCCCTGGTCACCCGATGCGCCGCCCGCCGCCAGGTGAAATGCATGGGCGGCCCGTCGGGCACCGCGGCGATGACCGTGATCGGCTCGGGCGGGGCGAGCAGCAGGAGCGGCCGCGGCAGGTCCGGTGGGATTGTCGGGGCTGGGCTGCGCTCCTTGCCGAAGGGCGAGACCGGCCGCTCGGCCCGCTCGGGAAGATGGCTCGCAAGCGGGAGGAAGGCGGAGAGCTTGGCACCGTCATCGCGATTGGCGATCCGGTCGGCCAGTGCCGCCAGCGCCGTGCCGTCGCGCAACGGGCTGCCACCCGCTCCGGCAAGACTCGTCTGCAGCGGCTCGCGAACGGCGGTTTCGCTCGCCTCGAGCGTCGCCGCCTCGATGCCGAAGCCGAGATCGAGCCCATCGAGCTTGGGCCCGAGCAGGCGTGCCATGTGCTCGCTGTCCGTCGATGGTGAAGCGAGCCCCGCCTGGACGGCGACCCGCGAGCCGTCGACCCGGTAGAGCTTGAGCGTGAGCCGCGTGCTGCCGCATCCCTGCGCGACGAGCTGTCGGCTCAGCTGCTTGGTCATCCGGCGGAGCAGGAAGGCGATGACCTCGGCGGTGATGGCCGGTTCGTCGAGCGACTGGCGGATCAAGAAGCGCGGCGGCGGATCGAGCGGGACGAGCGGCGCCTTGGTGAGGCCGAGCGCGGCGTCGAGCTTCTCGAGCACCTCGCCCGACAGCGTGCTGTCGCGGAAGCGCCGGGCGAGCGCCGATCGGGGCAGCGGGTAAAGATCGAGGATCCGCTTCAAGCCGAGCCGCTTCAAGGTGCTGACCGTGTCCGGCGTGAGGTCGAGCGCCGCCACCGGAAGCCTGGCGAGGGCGGTGCGCTCGCCTCCTTCCGGAACGATCACCGGCGCCCCCTCCCGGGTGGCGAAGCGGCTTAAGCCCCGTGTCGCCGCCGGATTGCCGGCGAGCGCCAGGCGGACCGTCAGCCCGAGTCCCGACAGGCGTTCTTTTATGGTGTCGAGGAATGGCGCTTCGCCGCCGAACAGATGCGGAATGCCGGTGGCATCGAGCGTGATCCCGTCCGGCTTGTCGACCATGATGGAAGGGCTCCACCGCTCCATCCACCGGGCAAGGCCAAGGAGCGCCGCGGCGTCCTTTTTCGCTTCATGGATCTCCGACAGGAGATCCGGCACCCGCGCCCGTGCATCGGCGAGCCGGTCGCCGGGCATCAGCCCGAGTCGCTGCGCCACCCGGTTGATGGCGGCAAGCCGCATGCCCTTAGCCCCGGCCGTGACCAAGGCGAAGGGCGCTTCCGGCGGCGGCAGCGGCTCCCCGGCTTTCTGCCGCGCCCGGATCAGCTGCTCCACCGGAAACAGTGGCAACCAGAGAGAAACGATGCGTCGCATGATCCCATTCCACTGAGAAAATTCCTGGTTTCCCCCGCCGGCAGCGCAGGAGCTCGACCCGCCAGGCCGGTTTTCCCGGCGCCCGCTCGTCGAGTGGCGGTGGCAGCGAGGGCAGGCTTGCCACCGCCCAGCGGCTGCGGGCCACGCTCGGCAGCGCCGAGGTTTGCGCCATGACGATGATGGCCGGCGTCTGCCCGGACTGTGCCGCAAGCGCCAGGCGCCGCGTCGCCGTCACCGTGCATTTGGCCGGATCGAGATCGAGGATCACCCCGCTCAGCGCGCCTGATTTGAGGGCCTCGTCCGCCGTCCACAGGATCGCCTGCTGCTTGCTGAGCGCCACCGTCACGATTCGCGCCGCCGGCAGCCCGATGGCATTGAGCCCCGGGCCGTAAAGCCCGCCCGCCTCCATCCCCATGCGGGCGAGACGGCACCACAGCAGCGGCCGTCCTTCGGTGCCGGCCGACAGCAGCCGGCGTATCCCGAGCGCCGCCGCAAACCCCATGGCCGCCGCCACATCGCCGGGCTCCCGCGGGGCGATCTCATGGACGCCGGCAGGATCGAGGCCCTCGGCGGGCAGCCGCGCATCGAGCGGCGTGAGCCCGAGCAGCCAGGGCGAGATGAGCGCCGTTCCGCCCCTGTCGGCGGCAAGATCGGGCATGCCCCCTTCCAGCCGCAGGATCCGCTGCCGCAAGGTTGCCAGCAGCACCTCCCGCATCGCGGAATTCGCAGCAATATCCGGCATTTGCCGGTCCATCAGAGTGATGGATGCCGGTTCCGCCGCAGGGCTCTGCGCCGGTATCCTCGCCATGATAAGATCCTTAAATGTTGCTATTTTGTTCTAGCGCAACGCGCCAGCCGCCGTCAAGTTCAGCAGTCGGGAGGGCTCCTATCACTGCCTACTGCGTAATGCCTACTGACTCTTGGCCACCTGATTGCGCAGCACCCCGACCCCGTCGAGCTCGACCTCGATCACGTCGCCCGGCTTCATCGCCCGCGTCTTGCCGGGCGTGCCGGTGAAGATCAGGTCCCCCGGCTCGAGCGTGAATTGCTGCGACAGATCCGAGACGATCGCCGCCACCTTCTTGATCATCCGCGAGGTGCGGGCGCTCTGCACCACCTCGCCATTGAGCCGGGTCGTCAGCCGGAGATCGTCATAAAGGAGACCCGGCACGATCCACGGGCCGAGCGGCGCGAAGCTGTCGCTGCCCTTGGCCCGCAGCACCTGCAGGGGCGAGAACGGATAGCCCCGCTCGGTGACGTCATTGCCGGCCGTCACCCCGAAGACGTAGTCGAGCGCCTCCTTCGGGCTCACCTTGCGCGCCTGCTTGCCGATGACCACCACCATCTCGCCTTCATAATTGAGATTGGTCGAATCGGCCGGCGGCACGATCTCGCCACCCTCGCCGATCAGCGCGCTCGGCAGCTTGGCGAAATAGCCAGGACCCGGCCCCGCCTTGTCGGGAAGCGGCGGATTGTCGGGATAGTTCAGCGCAATCCCGATGATCTTGCTCGGCACCACTGGCGGCAGGAGCTTCAGCCCCTCGAGCGGGAACACGCGGCCGGTCACCTGCGCCGCAGGGTCGAGGAAGCTGCGGTCGAGCTCATGCACGCCGCCGACCGACAGCATCCCGTAGCGCGCCTGGCCCTCCGCCTCGAAGCGGCCGAACCGCAATGGCGCATCATCGCCGAGCGTCGCCTGGGCGAGAGCCGGCCCTGAGGCGGCGAACGCCGTCAGCAGCAGCATGGCGATGAGGCGCAAAAGCCTCATCGCATCAACCGACCGGCATGCCGCCATTGAGCGTGCCCCAGAACAGGCTGAGCCCGACCAGCACCAGCAGCGCTCCGGCACCAACTTTGAGCGCGACGGCGAGCCCGCCGAGCCAGGCGGTGTTGCTCTGCGCCAGCTGCAGGGCGAGGCGGCGCGAGCCGACCGCAAGGGCAGCGATCGCCGACACCGTCAGCGCCGTGCCGAGCGCCATCACGAAGGTCGACACCACCCCCGCCCAATAGAGCCCCGCGGCCGAGGAGAACAGCAGCACCAGCAGCGCGCCGGTGCACGGCCGGATGCCGATCGCAAGCGCGATCGACAGCGCCCGGCCGAGCGACCAGTTGCCGTCGAGCGCGGTGGCCGATGGCAGATGAGCGTGGCCGCAATCATGATCATGGTCACTGTGATGGTCGCAGTGGGCGTGATCGTGATGATGGTGGTGGTGATGCGCGTGGTTGCCCTCCGCCACCGCCGGCATCAGCGAGCGGCTGAGCAATCGGCTGCCGAGCGCCTGCCACGCCAGCCAGAACCCCATGCCCGCGATCAGGAGATAGCTTGTCGCCTCGAGATAGCGCGCCACCTGCCGCGTCAACCCCGAAGCGGCGCCGAGCATCCACACCAGCACGCTGACCAGCACGATGGCGGTGAGCGCCTGGATGAAGGAGGAGAGGAAAGCGATGGCGATGCCCCGCCGCAGCCGCTCGCCATTGCCGACGAGCCATGCCGAGACCACCGCCTTGCCATGGCCGGGTCCCGCCGCATGGAACACTCCATAGCCGAAGCTCAGCCCGATCAGCGTGGCCGAGGCCAGCCACGGCGAGGTCCGCTTGATGTCGCGAATGGCCAGCGACATCGCCCGGTAATATTGCTGCTGCTTGAAGATGATCCATCCTGCCGGATCGGCCAGGATCGACGGCGCCGCTGCCTCGCTGCGCGGCCCGACCAGCAGCTTGCTGCGGTCGATCTTCGGCTTCGTCACCTCGGTCGTCGGTGATGGCGACTGAGCCTTGGATACCGTCATCGGCAGCGCGCCGATGATTGTCAGCGCCAGCAGCAGCGCGGCGATCGCCCGGGCCACGACGGATCGCATCATCCCGGCGCTCCCGGCTTGCACACCACCGCCACCGGCCGGGCGAACATGATCCCGAAATCGTCCTCCTGGTCCGGTGTCCAGTCCTTTCCCTTGGTGGACAGCATGGTCTTGGTGTCCTGGGTGTCGTTCGGATCGGGCGGCTGCCGGACTTCGATTTGGCACGATGGAGGCTTGCTGCCGAGTGCCTCGACCGGCTCCTTGCCGACGAAATCGATCGCTATGTAGAAGGTCGGATCGTAGATCCGATAGATGAGTTCCGTGGTCCGCGGATCGATCGGCTTCGCGAACGGCACGACGAAATGCATGCGCAGGCGGCCGTCGTCGCCCATAATCTGGCCATAGTCGGTGACGTCGGCCCATTTCAGCTTTTCGCCGTTGAGGCGGCCGTAGACGAAATAGCTCCATTCCTTGAGATTGTCGATGTTTTCCTTGGCCAGCGGCTCGAGCTCGTCGGTGCTCAGCATGCCGTCCTTGTTGGTGTCGAGACCCTCGGTCGCCATCGACGAATAGTCTGGATCGAACACCCATTCGACATTGATGGCATTGATCAGGCCGGCGTCATTGAAGACGACGTCGGAGGTCATTTCGATAAAGACATGCGGATGCGCCCGCGCTTCGGGCACTGCCGCAAGCACCATGATTGCCGACACGAAAAACAACCGCGCGTTCATTCTGACCCGCGAATCCGGTTCGAATGCGGCGGGACCATGCGCACCGATTGTGCCGAAAAAGTGGAGGCCTCAACTGCTTTGGTGGCGGTGATGATAATGCGGCTGCGGGAAATAGCGCTTCATCAGCCCACCATTGCGGCCGAACACGATCGACCCGAGATAGGCGAGGCTCGCCACGAGAATGATCGAAGGCCCTGACGGCAGGTTGACGTGGAAGGAGATCAAGAGCCCCACCATGCTTGACAGGAAGGCGATGGCGGTGGCGACGATGCACAGTGACCACACTTCATGGGCCCACAGCCGCGCCGCCGCCGCCGGGAGCATCATCAGCCCGACCGCCATCAGCGTGCCGAGCGCCTGGAAGCCCGCCACCAGATTGAGCACCACCAGGACGAGGAAGACGATGTGGACGAGCGAGCCGCCGCCACCCATCGTCCGGAGGAACCCGGGATCGAAACATTCGCAGATCAGCGGCCGGTAGATCACCGCCAGCGTCAGCAGCGTCACCGTGGCGATGATGCTGATCAGGACAAGGCTCGGCGTGTCGACCGCGAGGATCGTCCCGAACAGCACATGCAGGAGGTCGATGTTGGAGCCATATTTGGAAATGATCAGCACCCCGACCGCCAGCGACATCAGATAAAAGCCGGCAAGGCTCGCATCCTCCCTGAGCGTTGTGACGCGCGACACCACGCCGGCGAGGATCGCCACCATCAATCCGACCATGAGCCCGCCCAGGCTCATCGACCACAGCGAGAAGCCGGCGGCCAAAAAGCCGAGCGCCGCGCCCGGCAGGATCGCATGCGACATGGCGTCGCCCATCAGGCTCATCCGCCGGAGCACCAGGAAGATGCCGATCGACCCGCAGCCAAGCGACAGCGCGAAGCAGGCGACCAGCGCCCGTCCCATGAAGCTATAGGCGATCCAGGGATCGATCAGCAGCGCCTGAAGATCGATCATGAGAGCTCGCTCGCCATGGCAGGTCGCGCCGCCTTGACCTCGCCATGCCAGTCATGGGCAAGACCGCGGGCCTTGCGCAGATTGGCCGGCGTGAGGACCGATGCCGTCGGACCCCAGGCGATCGGCTCGCGGGCCATCAGCAGGCACGAGGGGAAATGCGCCTCGACCTGGTCGAGCTCATGCAGCACCGCAATCACCGTTCGGCCTTGCCGGTGCCAGTCGAGCACCAGGCCGAGCAGATCATGGGTGGTGCGCTCGTCGAGCGCCGCAAAGGGCTCGTCGAGCAGCAGCACCTGCGGATCCTGAACGATCATCCGGGCGAACAGCAGCCGCTGGAATTGCCCGACCGACAGGGCGCCGATCGACCGCCTCGCCATCGCATCGAGCCCGACCGTCCGAAGCGCCGCCCTGACGATGTCGCCATCGCAGCCGGTCATCGCCCGGAACAGGCCGATCCGGTGCCACAGCCCGAGCCCCACCGCATCGCTGACGGTGATCGGAAAAGTTCGGTCGACTTCGGCGAGCTGCGGCAGATAACCAAGCTCCGCCCGCGACAGTCCCTCGAGCACCACATGGCCCTGATCGGGGTGCACGATCCCCACCATTGCCTTGAGCAGCGTGCTTTTGCCGGCGCCGTTCGGCCCGACAATGGCTGTCATGCTGCCGCTGGGGAATGTTCCGCTGACATGGTGCACCGCCGGCTCGCGATCGAACGAGACGGTCACGTCCTCGAGCCGGAGTCCCCGCTCGCTTACCTGTGTCGCCGGGGAAGTCATGTCAGTGTCCACCATACGGCCGCCCACAGCAGCACGATCGGCAGGCTGACCAGCACCAGCCGTTGCCCGGCACCGGCCATCAACGCAGATGGGTGCATCGGAACCCTCGATCGCGAACCCCTGTGGCGGATTTATGCTATGTTATAACGTATCAAGTCAAGGCTCCGTTACGGGGAATTGACTGCCCATCGCCTATTGCCTACTGCCTATCCGCAGGAGCCCGCATCGACCGTGACCGACCACCTGCCGCTGTTTCTTCTTGCCGTCCCGGCAGGTCTGGTGAGCTTCCTGTCGCCTTGCGTGCTGCCGCTGGTGCCGCCCTATCTCTGCTTCCTCACCGGTGCCACGCTCGAGCAGCTGACCGACAGCGATGCGGCGGCGGAACGGCCGCGCGTGCTCTCGGCCGCCTTGTTCTTCGTCATCGGTTTCTCGTCGGTGTTCATCGCGCTCGGCGCCACCGCCAGCGCCTTGGGCGGGCTCCTGCGGCAGGCCCTGTCCTGGACCGTGACGCTCGGCGGTCATGAGTTCAACGTGCTCGCGAGCTTGGCCGGCCTTGCCATCATCGTCATGGGCCTGCACTTCATCGGCGCCTGGCGCATCGCGCTCTTCGACAGCGAGGTTCGCTATCAGCACGCCGCGCGGCCCGCCGGCAGCTTCGGCGCCTTCATGATCGGCGTCGCCTTCGCCTTTGGCTGGACCCCCTGCATCGGCCCGGTGCTCGCCACCATCCTGGCGGTGGCGGCATCGGAGGAGAGCGTCGCCCGCGGCGCCGGGCTCCTCGCGCTCTATTCGGCCGGGCTCGGCCTGCCGTTCATTGCCGCTGCCTACGGCCTCCAGACCTTCATCGGCGCGTTCCGCCATATGCGTCGCCATCTCGCCAAGATCGAGGTGATCATGGGGGTGACTCTCGTCCTGACCGGGATCATGTTCATGACGGGTGCCATGCAGACCTTCTCCTATTGGCTCCTCGAAACCTTTCCCGATCTCGGGAAACTCGGCTGAACTCGCAATGCCAGCACCGCTTCAGGGCATCAAAGCCTGCATTTTCGACGCCTATGGAACCTTGTTCGACGTGCACGGCCCGGTGCTGCGCGAATTGGGCGCTCTCGGCGACAAGGCGGCGGCCTTCACCGCGCTATGGCGCGACAAGCAGCTGCAATATACCTGGCTGCGCAGCCTGATGGGGGTGCATGCCGATTTCTGGCAGGTCACCGCCGATGCCCTCGACCACACCATGCAGCTCTTCGGCATCGAGGATCGCCTGCTGCATCGCAAGCTGATGGAGCTCTATCTGAGCCTCGCTCCCTTCCCCGATGCCGCGCCGTGCCTCGGCGAATTGCAGCGCCGGGGCTTGCGCCTCGCCATTCTCTCCAATGGCAGCCCGGCCATGCTCGATGCTGCCGTGCGGGCCGCGGGCCTTGCCGGGTTCTTCGAAAGGGTCATCTCGGTCGAGGAGGTCGGCATCTACAAGCCGTCGCGCCGGGTCTACCGCCATGCTCAATCAGTGCTGAAGCTCGCCACCCCGCAGGACGTCTGCTTCATCTCTGCCAACAGCTGGGACGCCCAGGCCGCCGCGAGCTTCGGCTTTCAGGTCGTCCGCATCGACCGCAGCGCCACGCCGGCCGACCGCATTCCCGGCACGCCAGCCCTCGAGCTGAAGTCCCTCGAGACGCTGCCAGACAGTCTTGGCCGCTGATCAGGAAGCCCGCCGCAGGGTCCGCGGCCGCGCCGCATAGGCGCGGGCCGCTGTGCCGAACGCCTCGAACAGCTTGACCGAATCGGGATTTTCGGCGGCCTTGTATTCGGGGTGCCACTGGAACCCCATGGCGAAGCCACGTGCGCCCTTGACCGACACCGCCTCGATGGTCCCGTCGGGTGCGGTCGCCTCGACCGCGAGCTGCGGCGCCAGCTTGTCGATCCCCTGACGATGGACCGTGTTGACCATGGTCTCGCGCTTGCCGAGGATCTGCTCGAGCTGGCCGCCCGGTGTCACCGCCACCGCATGGGCGGGGCCGTAGCGCACCGCGATGTCGGCCGATTTCGGCGCCCGATGGTCGAGGCGCCCCGGCAGATCCTGCAGCTCGGTCGCGAGCGTGCCGCCGAGCACCACATTGAGCTCCTGAAAGCCGCGGCAGATGCACAGCAGCGGCATGCCGCACTCGATCACCCGGGCGATCAGCTTCAAGGTCAGCCGGTCGCGCAGATGGTCATAGGGCTCATGGCGCTCCGTCGCCACAGCCCCATAATGCGGCGGATGGACATTCGACACCGCGCCGGTCATCAGCACCCCGTCGAGCCGGTCGAGCAGCCCATCGAGATCGAAATCGGCATCGAGCGCCGGGATCATGATCGGGATGCACCGCGCAACCTCGGCCACCGCCCGCAGATATTTGTCACCGATCGAGTGGAAGGTGAATCCCCGGTCCTCGAACGTATCGGCAGGGAGACCCACCAGCGGATTGGCTTCGCTGCTCGTGATCGACATGGCGCTCAACCTTAGCTGCACCGGCATCCGGTTTCCATGCCGAGTGCCCGACCCTGGGCTGCTTGTCAATCATGGAGGCTTTCGATTAAGTAGCGCCACCAGAGCGAGAGGATCGACAGGATGGACCGCAGGAAGTTCGTGCGAACGGCAGGTATTGGCGCGATCGGCTCAGGCATGCTCGCTGCCCCCGCCATCGCCCAGTCGCAGCCCGCGTTGAAATGGCGCCTGACCTCGTCCTTCCCGAAAAATCTCGACACCATCTTTGCCAGCGCCGAGACCTTCTCGAGAACCATCTCGGAGGCGACCGACGGCAAGTTCCACATCCAGATCTTTCCGCCGAACGAGATCGTCCCCGGCCTCCAGGCCGCCGACGCCGTGACCAACGGCTCGGTCGAGATGTGCCAGACCGCCTCCTACTATTATGTCGGCAAGGACCCGACCTTCGCCTTCGGCACCGCCGTCCCCTTCGGCATGAATGCCCGCCAGCAGAATGCCTGGCTCTATTTCGGCGGCGGCCAGGACCTGCTCAATGCCTTCTACGAGAAATACAAGATCTACTCGCTGCCGGGCGGCAACACCGGCGCCCAGATGGGCGGCTGGTTCCGCCGCGAGATCAAATCGCTCGCCGACCTCAACGGCCTCAAGATGCGCATCGCCGGTCTTGCCGGCCGGGTGGTGGCGAAGCTCGGCGTGTCGCCGCAGCAGATCGCCGGCGGCGAGATCTATCAGGCGCTGGAAAAGGGCACGATCGACGCCACCGAATGGGTCGGCCCCTATGATGATGCCAAGCTCGGTTTCAACAAGGTTGCGCCCTATTACTACTATCCCGGCTGGTGGGAGGGCGGCCCGACCATCCATTTCTTCATCAATCTCGACAAATGGCATGCGCTGCCGAAGGGCTATCAGTCGCTCATCACCTCGGCCGCTGCCGCCGCCAATCTCGAGATGCTGGCGCGCTACGACAATTTGAACCCGCCGGCGATCAAGAGCCTGGTCGCCAGCGGCACGAAACTGCGACCGTTCCCGCCCGATGTCATGGAAGCCTGCCTCAAGGCCGCCAACGAGCTCTATGCCGAGATCGGCAGCCAAAATGCCGAGTTCAAGAAGATGCACGACGCCTATATGGCGTATCGGAACACCGAGTATCTGTGGTTCCAGGTGTGCGAATACTCCTTCGACAATTTCCAGATCCGCACCCGCCCCAAGGGTTAAAAGAGGCAATAGGCATTAGGCAATAGGCAGTTTACGGAGTACTTCACTACTGACTACTGCCTACTGCCTACTGCCTTCATTGCGGTGAGAACTGTGGCACTGGCAGATCCTCGAGCGAGGGGATGTTGAGATCCTGGATC
>JBKOZY010000221.1:0-4829 GCA_046726135.1 Pseudomonadota bacterium
GCTCGGAACTGCCGTTGACTTTGCGGCAGGGCAGGAGGCCGCCTATCCGGTTCCGCACTTCCGTCACATCGATCCAACGCGTGCCGAGCCGGTGGTGCGCGACATCGCGCTGGTGCGGTTCGTCGCCGACGATTCCTTCCCGCCTTTCAGCTACCGCGACGGCGATGGGGCACTGACCGGGCTCAATGTGTCGGTCGCCGATGCGATTTGCCGGGAGCTCAAGCTGAAATGCGAGTTCCTGGTGAAGCCGTGGGACGAGGCCGTGGAATCGGTGGCGAAGGGCGAAGCCGATGCCGTGCTGTCCGGTCTCAAGATGACCCCGGCAACGCTCGAGCGGTTCGACTTCACGGCTCCTTATCTGCGCACCGTCGGACGGTTTGCCGTGCGCAACCAGAACCAGATCCCCTCGCCCGACGTCAAAAGCCTGGCGGGCAAGCGCATCGGGGTGATCGCCGGCTCGGCGCATGAGGCGTGGATCAAGGCGTATTTCCCGCGATCGCTGGTCAAATCCTACCGGACGCAAGGCGAGGCCGAGGAGGCGCTGCGTACCGGCGGGCTCGATACTTTGTTCGGCGACGCCTATGGGCTGATCTTCTGGGTGCATGGCCAGAGTGCGCGACAATGCTGCCGCCTGCTGCCGGGGGCGTTTATCGAGCCCGGTTACTTCTCGTCCGGAATCACGATCGCGGTGCGACGCGGCAATCGCCGGCTTCTCGACGCCCTCGACTATGGCCTCGACAGGCTTCAGACCTCCGGCGAGTTCGCCCGCATCTATCGGAAGTTCTTCCCCGAGCCGCCGGCGTGAAATTCGGTGAGTAGCGAGGTCGTGGGTAGTGAGTAGTTTCCGGGTGGTGCTCGGCCCAACTACTCACCACTCACTCTCTCACTACTCACGACCATCGCCGCTCACCTGCCGATGAAGCGTGTCGTGGCGTCGATCGCCTCCACCAATCCCATGCGGGAGATCGGCATCCCTGAAGGGAAGGCCGTGCAGAAACGCGAGGCGAGGCGTGAATCGAGCACGACGAAGACGCCGCGGTCGTCGCCGCGGCGGATCAGCCGCCCGAAGGCCTGCCTGAGCCGCAGCCGCACGCCCATGTCCTGCCAGGCGCCGCCGCCGAATTGTTCGCGGCGCGCCCGTTCGAGGATGGTGGGCTGGTTCCATGGCACCCGGTCGAGCACGATCAGTCGCAGCGAGTCGCCGGGCACATCGACGCCGTCGCGCACCGCATCGGTCCCGAGAAGGCAGGAGTGACGCTCGGCACGGAACATGTCGACCAGAGTGCCGGTGTCAATCGGATCGACATGCTGGGCATAGAGCGGCAGACCCGCCCTGGCGAGGGGAACGATCAGGCGGCGGTGCACCGCCCGGAGCCGGGCAATGGCGGTGAACAGGCCAAGCCCGCCGCCGCCAGCGGCGAGGAACAGCTCGCGATAGGCGGCGGCGAGCTGATCCATGTCGTCGCGCGCCACATCATTGACGACGATGATGCAACTGTTGGCCAGGTAATCGAAGGGCGAGGGGAAGCTCGCGCGGCGGGCGGCATAGGGCAGGTGGGCGGCACCGGTGCGCATCTCGGCATTGCGCCAGTCCTCCGGCGCCTCGGGTGGCCGGTCGCGCAAGGTCGCCGAGGTGATGATGACGCCGTCGGGCGGGCGCAGCACCGCTGCCGCCAACGGCTCGGTCGGATCGACCCAGTGGCAATGGAAGCCGCAATCGACCTCGCGGCCTTCGAACTGGTCGATGGCGAACCAGTCGACATAGAGCGGCTCGGGTTCCTCGATAAGGCGCGACAGCATGGCGACCCAGCCCGCCGCCATCAACTCGGAACGCCGTCGGAGCGAGCGGGAGATGGCCTCGATCCGTGCCCGATCGGCCGATGACAACTCGCTTGCCTCTTCATCGAGGCGCCTGGTCAGACGGTCGGCGAGCAGCGACATCGGCCGCTTGAGATCGATGAGGGCGGCGGCAAGGCGACCGGCGGCATTGGCGACGCCATCGGCGAGCGGTCGGCAATCGGCCTCGACAACCGGCGCACCGGACGGGGGATTGCGCGATTCCACCTGCTGGCGGACCAGCCAGAGAAAGGTTTCGGCAGCGCCGTCGGGCATGCCGGCCTGAACGCGGCGCATCCATCCCGGTCCGGGCAACGTCTCCGCCGCTCTGAGCACGAGCCCCAGCAGCTCCTCCGACTGGCGATCGTCGGAAGCCAGCTCGCCAAGACGGTCGGCAAGGCCGCGGCCGCGCCGCCCCTGCGCCTCGGGCCCGCGGATCCAGCGCCTGAGCTCGGCGGTCTCGATGCCGGTGAGATGCCCGGAGAAGGCGCTGTCGGCGGCGTCGAAGAGATGGTGGCCTTCGTCGAAGATCAGCCGGCGCATGGCGCCGGTCTGCTCCTGCTCATCGGTGGTCTCGGCCGGTCCAAGCGCCTGGTCGATCGCCGCCTGGTGCAGCACCAGGGCGTGGTTGGCGATGACGATATCGGCCTTGCGGGCAGCGCGCACCGCCTTCTCGATAAAGCATTTGCGGTAATGCGGACAGGCGGCATAGATGCATTCGCCGCGGCGGTCGGTGAGGCCGAGGCGGGCAGGCGAGGCGGCCGCCGCTTCGCCCATTGCGTCGCTCGTCAGGCCCATGATCCAGGCCGGGAAGTCGCCGCCGACCATGTCCCCGTCTCGGCTTGCCATTGCCCAGCGCGCGATCAGCCCGGCGAGCAGAGCGCTGCGCGGTGAATGGGTCATGCGCCCGAATGCCTCCTGCATGTTGAGCAGGCAGGCATAGTTCTCCCGACCTTTTCGGATCACGATGCGGCGGCGGCGCTCGGCCGGGTCCGGCACGATCCGCCCCGACTCCTGCTCGAGCTGGCGCTGCAGGTTTTTGGTGTAGGTCGAGACCCACACGGTCCCGGCATTGCGGCGGGCCCACATGGCGGCGGGAGCCAGATAGCCCAAGGTCTTGCCAAGACCGGTCCCGGCTTCGGCCAGCACGATCACATTGCTCGTCGGCTCGGCGCGCGGATGGAAGGCAAGGGCTGCCTCGCCGCAATAATCCATCTGCTGCGGTCGGGCCTCGGCATCGGGGCCAAGCAACTCGCGCAGGAAGTCACGCGCCTCCGTCGCGGTGATGGGGTGATGGCGCGATGGCGGCCGCGGCCCCTCCTCCTCCCATTCCGGGAGACGGTCCCAGACATTGAGGCCGGTCGCGAAGGGCGGCAGCTTGAGGTCGGGCTCGCCCTGCCTCAGGGCCGCGAGAACCGGCTCGGCCCAGGGCCAGCGGGCGCGACCAAGAAACTGGGCGAGCTCAGCGGTCTCGCGGCGCCGTTCGAAGCGGCGGTCAGCCAGGCGGGAAAGCAGCTCCTCGGCCACCGCGGCAATGGTAAGGCAGTCATCCTGGTCGGGCGTGAGGGCGAGGGCCCGGGCAAGGCCGTTGGGCAGCGGAACCGCCGGAACCGCCGGGGCGGCGAAGGCAAAGAGCTCGGCGATGTCGAGATGGCGCTGGTCGCGGGCGGCGCGGATCGCTGCCCGTGGCGCCGAGGCGGCATAGCCCAGCCGTTCCACCAGGTAGGCGGCATGGCACACCACATGGGGCGTGGCGGCGAGCGCGGCGAGACCGGCCGGCGCATCGTAGGTCACGGGGCGCGCGGTGCCGGCCCTCACGACGATCCCGGTGCCTGCGGCCGCGGCAACGGGATAGGGCAGGGTCGCTGGCGCTTGGGCGGGCAGGGTCATAACGCTGGCGCAGTCAGCTCGTCGACCTGGTCTTCCGTCCTACCCGCTTGCTCTGTCGGGCCAAATGGTTCTTCGGCCGCACTCCTGGCTTCCGGCGGCGCACGATCTGCTCGAGAGCCGCCAGGCGCGCCTCGAACGTCGCATTCGACGGACCTTCGAGGCCCTCGCGGAGCGTTCTGTTCATCAGGGTCTGATACTTCGTGTGCTCCTGGGCAGCCCGCAATCTGAAACCTTCCAGGATGTCTGCATCAACCATCATTGTGATGCGAACCTTGGCCGACTTCCCATTGAGGGCGTCTTCGGGAATCTCGACATTGCCGAATTCGATGTTTTCAAACTTGTCCGTGGAGCTCATTCCAGGCCTCCATCAACACCTCTCGATATTGTTTCACCAGTTCTGTGATGCGCCGAACCGACGTTCTGCTGAAAGCCGTACGATCGTCGAGCGGTTCGAAGGTGAGCAGGTCAATTCTGATCGTCGCGCCGCCTCCTTCGGCATGCACATGCGGAGGATCATGATCTCTGGCGTAGATCTTGAATTTAAGGGCACCGTTCGCAAAGCTCCAATCGTTGGCATGCATATCTTATATGCATGTGGTGACGAAAAGCAAGCGGGTCAGCACGAAAGTGAACGTCGCTTTGGGGCCTGGTGGCCAAGCAGTTGTCGCAATGGTACCGGATAGTAGAAAAAGCGGCGTCACTGCTATTGTCCAATGCCGGGTGCCTAATATCGATAATAGTCCGGCTTGAACGGTCCCTTCTTGTCGACGCCGATATAGGCCGCCTGCTCGCCGGTCAGCTCGGTCAGCCGGGCGCCGAGCTTGGGCAGATGCAGCCGGGCCACCTTCTCGTCGAGGTGCTTGGGAAGCACATAGACCTCATTGCGGTACTTGCCAGCCTTGGCGGCGGTGAACAGCTCGATCTGAGCCAACACCTGGTTGGTGAACGACGCCGACATCACGAAGCTCGGGTGCCCGGTGGCATTGCCGAGATTGACGAGCCGGCCCTGCGACAGCAGCACAATGCGGTTGCCGGCGGGAAACTCGACGATATCAACCTGCGGCTTGACATTGGTCCAGCGATAGTTGCGCAAGGCGGTGACC
>JBKOZY010000222.1:0-2058 GCA_046726135.1 Pseudomonadota bacterium
TGTGTATAAGAGACAGGAAGCATATGGGGGTGAGGGACCTGAGGCCGGCTGATTAGGCATCATGGCTTGGGCGGCGGTGAAGGTGTCGTCTGCAAATTCTGCGGGTTGAACACGCCGCCGAAGCCGTCGTCCCTGGGCGACGGTGCCGGAGCTGGCGATGGCGCCGGACTCCCGGGGGCGGTCTGGAGGTTCTGCGGGTTGAACACGCCGCCGAAGCCGTCCTGTCGCGGCGGCACCGGCGCCGATCTTCCCGGCGCCGCGGCAGGCGGTCCCTTTTGCTGGGGCGTTGGCGGTCGCGCATAGCGCTGCTGGATCTCGAGCTTCTTTCGCAGCACCTCGGCCTTGCATTCGGCAGGATCATGCCGCGTGGCATAGATCACCGTCGCGACGACGCCGGCGAGCATCAGGACGGCGAGGATCGCGGCGGGATTGGAGGCGAAGAAGCCGCCGACCCCGCCCTTGAACAGCGAGCGCAGCGGATTGCCCGGATGCCGCTCGGCATGGGTTGAGTAGGCCTCGTTGAGCAGCGCCAGAAACAGCGTTGCGGCGATGATGATGACGGCGAGCGCGCTGATCGACGGGTCGAGACCGAGCCGCACCTTCTGCGCGATGACGACGGTGAAGGTCGAGAAATGCCCGAGCGTGAATACCGAGGTGTTGTAGTTCTCGAAGGAGGCAAGAAAGGCCACCACGGCCGCCGAGAAGATCGCCGGCCTGAGAAACGGCAGGAGGATCTTGCGGAAGGCCTGGACATGCGTTGCACCGAGGTCGAGCGCCGCTTCGACCTGGCCCTCGTCGAAACGCTGCAGCCGAGCGATGAAGACCAGCATGCAATAGGAGGCGATGAAGGAGGACTGGCCGAGCACCGTGAGGAAGACGCCGTGATAGAACACGCTGTCGCGGCCGAGCCCGAAAAAATGGGCGACCCGGTCCCAGAACAGCACCGTCGCGATGCCGATGACGATGCCGGGCATGAGGATCGGCGAGGTCACGATGGTGTAATAGGAGGCTCTTGCCCGCGGGAAGATCTGAGTGAGGAGGAGCGCGCCGGCGAGCCCGAGCATCAACGACAGGATCACCACGAAGACGCCGATGATTGCGGTGAGCTCCAGCCCTGCGAGAACGCGCGTATCATTGGCAAGCCGGCCGAACCATTCGAAGGTCAGGCATTCCCATGGCAGCACCCGCGGGAAGCTCGAGGAGTTGAAGGCCGTGATCGCCATGATGATCAGCGGGCCGAGCAGGAAGCCGAAGAACAGCAGGAGATAGGCGAGAACCGCAAGACGGGTGAGCAGCCTCATCTGCCGATCTCGCCGAGCTTCACCTTGAAGATGCGCATCATCAGAAGAACGAACAGCGTGCACACCACGAGCAGGATGACGGCGTAGGCAGCGCCGCGCGACCAGTTCACACTCTCGAAGAACGTGCGGTAGATGATCTGGGTGAACCACAGGCTGGAGGGTCCGCCAAGGATCTGCGGTGCCGCAAGGGCGCCGGCCGCCAGCATGAACACGATGGTGCATCCCGAGGTGATGCCCGGCTTGGCGAACGGGATCACCACCCGCCAGTGAATGCGCCACCATGGTGCGCCCATGTCGCGCGCCGCCTCGATCTGATTGGGGTCGAGGCTTTCGATGGCATTGTAGATCGGGAAGACCATCAGAAGCACATAGGCATAGGCGAGGCCGGCATAGAGCGCCACGTTCTCGCGCACGAAATCGATGGGCGACTCGATGATGCCGAGGCCGATCAGAATGCCGTTGATGATGCCGCTCGCGCCGAAAATGATGCGAAAGGCGAAGGCACGGAGAATCTCGTTGATCCAATAGGGAATGATCAGCGCCAATGCAAGGACGCGGGCCATGCGGCCCCTGGCGACCTGCGCGAGATAGAAGGCGATCGGGTAGCACAGGATGAGATCGAGGATGGTGACGAAGATCGCGGCGATCAATGTTCGCCCGAACACCGCGAGGTCGAGATAATTGTAACCGTCGGGATTGCCGGGATAGCCGAACAGGAAATAGCGGTAGTTGGCGAGGGTGTAGACGTCCTCCGGAC
>JBKOZY010000223.1:0-4578 GCA_046726135.1 Pseudomonadota bacterium
ATCCCGGGCAGCGCCTTGAGCAGATACAGCACGAGGATCACGACCAGGATCAGGCCGACAACGCCGCCGAGCCCACCGCCGCCATAACGGCGATAACCCCAGCCGCCACCGCCGAGCAGCAGCACCAGGAGGATGATGATAAGAAGTGTTGTTGTTGTCATGTCGGTTCCCCTTCATGAGACAAATGACGAACAGCGGTTTTTGTTCCTGCTGGCCTATTCGGCAGCTTCCGCAGCGTCCTCCTCGTCATCATAGCCGATCGAGCGGCTGCCCTGCTCCTTGCGCAGCTCCTCCGCCACCAGGAAAGCAAGCTCGAGCGCCTGGCTGGCGTTGAGCCGTGGATCGCAATGGGTGTGGTAGCGATCGTGCAGATCGTCGTCCGACACCGCCATGGCGCCGCCGGTGCACTCGGTGACGTTCTTGCCGGTCATCTCGACATGGATGCCGCCGGCATGGGTGCCTTCCGCCTGATGCACGTTCATGAAGCTCTTCACCTCTGAGAGGATCATGTCGAACGGGCGGGTCTTGAAGCCCGACGTCGCCTTGATGGTGTTGCCATGCATCGGGTCGCATGACCACACGACGCTCCTGCCCTCCGCCTTCACGGCGCGGATCAGTCTGGGGAGATGGCTCTCGACCTTGCCCTGGCCGAACCGCGCGATCAGCGTTACCCGGCCCGGCTCGTCGGCCGGGTTCAGCGTGTCGATGAGGCGCAGGAGATCGGCAGGCGCGAGGCTCGGGCCGCATTTGATGCCGATCGGATTCTTCACCCCGCGACAAAACTCGACATGGGCATGGTCCGGCTGGCGCGTCCGGTCGCCGACCCACAGCATATGGCCGGAGGTGGCGTACCAGTTGCCTGAGGTCGAATCGACCCGGGTCAGCGCCTGCTCGAAGCCCAGCAGCAGCGCCTCGTGGCTGGTGAAGAACTCGGTGGTGCGCAATTGCGGCGTGGTCTCGGCATTGATGCCGCAGGCCCGCATGAACTCCAGCGTCTCGGTGATTCTGTCGGCGAGCGCCTGGTAGCGCTGGGCGGCCGGCGAGTCCTTGAGGAAACCGAGCGTCCAGCGATGGACATGGCCGAGATTGGCGTAGCCGCCCATGGCGAAGGCGCGCAGCAGGTTGAGGGTCGCCGCCGACTGGCGATAGGCCATGATCTGGCGTTCCGGATCGGGAGTGCGCGCCTCGGCGGTGAACTCGATGCCATTGACGATGTCGCCGCGATAGCTCGGGAGCGCGACGCCCTCGACGGTCTCGGTCAGCGCCGAGCGCGGCTTGGCAAACTGGCCGGCGATACGCCCGACCTTGACCACCGGCTGGCGGCCGGCAAAGGTCAGGATCACCGCCATCTGCAGGAACACCCGGAAGAAGTCGCGGATATTGTCGGCCGAATGCTCGGCGAAGCTCTCGGCGCAGTCGCCGCCCTGCAGCAGAAAACCCTTGCCCTCGGCAACCCTGGCGAGCTTGCGCGTCAGCTTGCGCGCTTCGCCGGCAAAGACCAGCGGCGGAAACCCGGCAAGCTGCGCCTCGACGGCCTTGAGCCGCGCCGGATCGGGAAATTCCGGCACCTGCACGATCGGCTTGCTGCGCCAGCTCTCGGGGGTCCACTGCGTTGCCATTGTCAATCACGCCTCGTCATATTTGGCGAGCGGTATACACGATAATCGACGTCCGGCACCAGTTTCGCTCAAGGCCACGGCCTTGCCTGGAAAACCCGGCCGATGCACTGTCGGGGATGCCTCTCGCTCAGCCGAGCTTCACTGTCGGAATCGAGGAGGAGTACCTCCTCGCCGACCGCGCGACACTCGATCTCGCGGCGGCGCCCGAGCCGTTGATGCGCGAATGCGAGGCGGCCCTCGCCGACCAGGTCAGCCCGGAATTCCTGCGCTGCCAGATCGAGGTCGGAACCCGGGTGTGCGAGACCCTGGCCGAGGCGCGGGCCGACCTGGTCCGGCTGCGCAGCACCATTGCCGCGGTGGCGGAGCGCCATGGGCTGCTGCCGCTCGCCTGCTCGACGCACCCCTTCGCCGATTGGGAGGCCCAGCAGCCAACCCCCAAGGCCCGTTATCAGAGCCTGCTCAAGGACCTCGCCGGCGTCGGGCGGCGCATGCTGATCTGCGGCCTCCATGTCCATGTCGGAATCGAGGATCCCGACCTTCGGATCGACCTGTTCAACCAGGTCACCTACTTCCTGCCGCACATATTGGCGCTGTCGACCTCCTCGCCGTTCTTTCTCGGCCGCGCGACCGGGCTCAAATCCTACCGCCTGTCGATCTTCGACAATCTGCCGCGCACCGGCCTGCCGCCGAGCTTCGCCAGCCACGCCCATTATCAGCGCAGCGTCGACACGCTCATCCGCACCGGCATCATCGAGGACGCCACCAAGATCTGGTGGGACTTGCGGCCATCGGCCCGGTTCCCGACACTGGAGATGCGGATTTGCGACATTCCCACCCGGCTCGAGGATTCGGTGACGATCGCTGCCCTGTTCCTCACCACCACCCGCATGCTCTACCGGATGCGCCGCGAGAATCTGCAATGGCGGCAATATGACCGCTTCCTGATCAATGAGAACCGCTGGCGAGCGCAGCGCTACGGCATGAGCGAAGGGCTCATCGATTTCGGCCGCGGCACGCTCGTGCCCTATCCACAGCTGCTGGAGGAGCTGTTGGCACTGGTGCGCAGCGACGCCGAAGCGCTTGGCTGTCTTGCCGAGGTCGAGGCGGCACGCAGCATCGTCAAGCGCGGCACCAGCGCCGACCGCCAGGAAGCGCTCTACCGCGCCCGGCTCGACGAGGGCGCAGACCAGGCCGAGGCGCTCAAGGCGGTCGTCGCAGCAATTGCCGATGAGACGGTCGGGAAGGGGCAGTAGGCAATCGGCATTAGGCAGTCGGCAGTGAGTGGCGATCTGCCTACTGCCTACTGCGCAGCAGCGCGTTGTACCGCTGAAAGGCGACGGAGGCGTTGGCATAGGGCTCCTGCCGCTCGACGCTCCAATAGCGCAGCTCATCGAGCCGGATCGGTCGGCCGCTCACCGCGCAGCGGACGAATTCGCCTGGATGAAGGATCTGATAATCGGCATCGCCATAGCGCAGCCTTGCTTCGCGGCCCGGCGGAAAGGTCGGCTCGATGTTCATGACGTCTATCTAGACTCGTCACGCGCCAAAGGAAAGAGCGGCGATCAAAACAGGCTCCCCTGCCCTTCGCCACCGCTGGTCCGGCGACGTACCGGCCGCGGGCTGTCGCCGCCGATCCTCGCCAGCTTGCGGCCATCATGGAATTCGAGAGTCACATGGGCGCCGGGCGGTGCCGCACCGGCAGACAGCACCGGGGCCTCGGTGCTGTCACGCACCAGCACGAAGCCGCGTGCCAGGACCGACGGGTAGGACAGGGTCACCAGCAGCTTGGCGAGATTGCGCAGTCGGTCGCGACGCTGCTCGAGGCTCCGCCCGAGCGAACGCCGCGACTGCAGCGACAGCCGCTCCACCGTCTCGCGATGGCGCTCTACCATCTGGCCGACCGGGCGGAGCGACAACCGCGCCGCCACACGGGCAAGCTCGGCGCGATGGATGGTGGTGTTCGCCCTGAGCGCCAGGCCGAGCCGACCCGCCGCATTGTCGAGGCGCTGGCGCGCCAACGCCAGCAGGTCCTGCGGCTTGGGCAGCCCCCGTTCGGCCGAGCGGAGACGGGTGCGACGCTCCTCGAGCAGGCGCGCCATGGCGCTGCGGTGACGCACCGCCAGCAGCCCGACGGTCTCGCGCAGCTCGCTGCGGACCGGCACGGCCCGCTCGGCAGCGGCGGTCGGCGTCGGCGCCCGGTGGTCCGCCGCATGGTCGAGAAGCGTGGTATCGGTCTCATGGCCGATCGCCGAGATCAGCGGAATGACGCTGTCGGCAGCGGCGCGGACGGCGATCTCCTCGTTGAACCCCCAGAGATCCTCGATGCTGCCGCCGCCCCGCGCCACGATGATGAGATCGGGACGCGGCACCGCGCCGCCGGCGGGCAGCGCATTGAAGCCGCGAATGGCGGCGGCGACCTCGGCGGCCGAGCCCTCGCCCTGGACCCTGACCGGCCAGACCACGACGCGCCGGGGAAAGCGCTCCGCCAGGCGGTGCAGAATGTCGCGGATGACCGCCCCGGTCGGCGAGGTGATCACCCCGATGACCCGCGGCAGGAACGGCAGCTTGACCTTGCGTGCTGCATCGAACAGCCCCTCGGCTGCGAGCTTGCGGCGCCGCTCCTCCAGCATGGCCATCAGCGCGCCGGCGCCGGCCGGCTCGAGTGTCTCGACCGAGAGCTGGTATTTCGACTGGCTTGGGAAGGTGGTGATGCGGCCGGTCACCACCACTTCCATGCCCTGCTCCGGCTTGAAGCGGGTGCGGTAGAGGTTGGTCCGCCACACCACCGCCGCGATGCAGGCGCCCTCGTCCTTGAGGTCGAAATAGAGGTGGCCGGAGCTCGGGCGCGACACCTTGCCGATCTCGCCGCGCACCCGGACATGGCTGAAGCCCTCCTCGAGGCTGCGCTTCAGGGCAAAGGACAGCTCGCTGACCGACAGTTCCAGGATGTTGGACCGGC
>JBKOZY010000224.1:0-2892 GCA_046726135.1 Pseudomonadota bacterium
GGTCATGACCTGCCCGTGGGTTGTCGAAGTCGCCGAGGATACGCCGACTTTCGCCGAGCGGGAGGGCATTGCCTTCATTGGGAGCTACAGCCATCCGCCCAATGTCGAGGCCGTCGAATTCTTTGTGCAGCAGGTGATGCCGCTCCTGCGCGGAAGGCTTCCGAAGGTGGCATTCCATGTCTATGGGACCAAGGTTCCGGCATCGCTGAAGGCGCTCGCGCGCGACGATGTCGTCATCGAGGGCTATGTGGAGAATTTGAGCGACGTATTCGGGCGCCATCGCATCTTTGTGGCGCCGCTCCTGTCCGGCGCCGGTATCAAGGGGAAAGTTCTAAGCGCCATGTCATATGGGGCGCCGTCCGTTCTTTCCCCGGTAGCGGCAGAGGGAATAGCGATGGTGCCGGGAACGCACGGGATTATCGCCAAGACGCCAGCTGAATGGGTGGAAGGACTCGCCCGCCTCTATGAGGACGAAAAAGCCTGGAATGCCATGTCCGAGAGCGCGAAGAAGCTCATGAGAGAGACCTATTCCTTCGCCAATGGCGTTGAAACGATGCGCGAGGCTTTCCACGCTGCCAACATCTACTGAGCAGCTGTGCGGGCCGTCATTCCGCCGCGGCAGGCGCTTCCGCTTTGATCTTCTGGCCGAGGGCCGTCGTCGGCTTGCGGCGGAGGAGTTGCTGGTCCGCGATCACGCCGATCAGGATCACGCCGCCCATAACCGCGAAATTGAGCGAACTCGGTATGCCGAGGAGATTGACCAGATTCTGAAGGACCTGCAGCAAGATCGTGCCGAGCACGACGCCCAGAATGGAACCTTCCCCGCCCCTGAGCGAGCAGCCGCCAAGCACCGCCGCCGCGATCGCATATAGCTCGTAGAAATTGCCGTGCGAGGCAGGCGAGATCGAACGCGTATACATGGCGATGAAAATCGCGGCGAGCGCGGTCAAACCGCAGCAAATCACATAGGCCGCGACCACGATGCGCGAGGTGCGTATGCCGGAGTATCGCGCCGCTTCCTCGTTCTTGCCCACCGCAAAAAGATAGCGCCCGAAAATCGACCGGTGGAGAACGACCGCGAGAACAAGCGCGGCAATCACGAAGGCGATGAGACTGTGCGGCACACCCAGGCTGCGTCCGGTGGTAAGCCATTCGAGGGTCGGAAAACTCTGACCGAAAGCGAAGCCTGCGGTCGCGTCCTCGGTATAGAAACGGGCGACTCCGCGATAGATCAACAATCCGCATAACGTCACCACGAAAGGCTGGATGCCGACCTTGGTGATGAGGAAGCCGTGCACGGCACCCATCAGAATGCCAATACATACGACGATGAGGACAGCGAGGCTCCAGTGCAGGCCAAAATTGGTGATCAGATCGATGAAGATCACGCCCAAGAGGGCGATGATCGATCCAACCGATAGTTCGATGCCGCCAGTGATAATGACGAAGGCTTGGGCAAGCGAAAACAGGCCGAAGAGTCCCACGAGATTTGCGGTGTTGGAGAGATTGATGGGCGACAGAAAGCGCGGATTGATGAGCGCCACCGCCGCTCCCACCACCACGATCAGAATCAGGAGCCCCAGATCCTTCTTGAACATGCGCCCTCGTCAGTTGAGAGACTTGCCGACAGCAAGTCTCAGCACATTCTCCTCGCTGAACTGCCGGCGTTCGAGGAAACCCGAAATGGCTCCTTCGTGCATCACGGCAATCCGGTCGCTCACCCCCACCACCTCCTCCATATCGCTCGAAATCATCAGCACCGCCACTCCCTGATCGGCGAGCCTGCGCATCAACGCATAGATCTCGTTCTTGGCGCCGACATCGATGCCGCGGGTCGGCTCATCGAAAATGATAGCCTTGGGCTTCATCGACAGCCATTTGGCGAGCACGACCTTCTGCTGGTTGCCGCCCGAGAGCGAGCCGGAGATGCCGCGAACGTCGGGCGTCCTGATATTGAGCGCTCGCCGCTGCTCTTCGGCATTCTTCGTCTCCGCCGCAGTCTCGATCAGCCCGGCGCGGGCGAGGGTGCTGAGATCGGCAAGCGAGATGTTCTCGGCGATCGTAAAATCGATGATGAGGCCGGAGCGCTTGCGGTCCTCGGGCACGAGATAGATGCCTTTATCGATGGCATCGCGCGGCGAGGCGATCGCAAGTTCCCGGCCATGAAGCAACACCGTTCCGGCGAGCTTGCGGTCGATACCAAAAACGGCGCGGGCAAGCTCAGTTCGGCCCGAACCCACGAGACCGGCAAGGCCGAGGATCTCGCCCGTCCTGACCGCTACATCGACGGTGCGCGCGGGAAAGGCGGCGGTGCGGAAATCCTTGACTTCAAGCCCGTCTGCGCTCGCCTCGCAAGCGGGCTTGAGATAGAGCGATTTGAGATCGCGGCCGATCATCAGCCGGATCATCGCATCATGGGTGATGCGCGCGCGCGGCAATTCTCCGGCCACCTTTCCGTCTCGCAGCACGACCACGCGGTCGGCGCACTGCTCAACCTCATTCAGCCGATGCGAGATGAAGATGACGCTGACGCCGCCGGATTTGAGCTCGCCTATCACCTTCATGAGGCGCTGGGTCTCGGTGATCGTGAGGCTCGATGTCGGCTCATCCATGATGACGAGGCGCGCCTTGAGCGATAGCGCTTTGGCGATCTCGACAAGCTGCATCTGGGCCAGCGACAGGTCGGCGACCGGCGTTCCCGGGCCGAAATCGGCGCCAAGCTTGGCGAGAAACGGCCCTACCAAGCGGTAGAGCGCCCTGCGGTCAATAAGCTTGAGCGGGCCGCCGGTGAGCGGCTCGCGGCCGATGAGAACATTGGCGGCAACATCAAGATTGTCGAAGAGGTTGAGTTCCTGGTGAACGAAGGCGATCCCGCCCTGTATCGCCTCATTG
>JBKOZY010000225.1:0-11297 GCA_046726135.1 Pseudomonadota bacterium
TCTATATCCTGCCGGCGCTCATTCTCACCGGCCTGATGCTGGGCTCGGTCGGACTTCTGCTGTCGTCGCTCATCAAGCAGCTCGAGAATTTCGCGGGGGTGATGAATTTCGTGATCTTCCCGCTGTTTTTTGCCTCCTCGGCGCTCTACCCGCTGTGGCGGGTCCGCGAATCGAGCCCGCTGCTTTACAAGATCTGCCTATTCAACCCGTTCACCCATGCCGTCGAGCTGATCCGCTTTGCGATGTATGGCCAGGTCAACTACCAGGCCCTTGCCGTCGTGGTCGGCTGCACCGCACTGTTCCTGTCGGCGGCGATTCTTGCCTATGACCCGACACGCGGCTTCATCGCCCGCCGCGGCGGTCCGGGTGGAGGAGGGGAATCGCAATGATCCGCCGTGCCGCTGCAGTGCTTGTCGGATCCCTGATGCTGGCCGCGCCATCGCGCGCCGCAACCACCGAGCCGGGCTCGACCTGGCCCTGCATGCAGCGCAAGGTCGTCGAGCTGTCGCTGAACAGCATCTGGCAGCGCGGCGATCTGGCCGACAGCGCCCGCCAGCTCGCCAATGATCCGGCGGTTCAGCTGCTGGCCCAGAAGCTCGCGGCGAGGCGGACGCCGATAGAGGAGGCCGATGCCGACATCAAGGCCTTTGCCAGAGAGGCCGGTGCCAATCACGACGGCATGTTGCAGGGGCTGTTTCTCGCGCTGTTCGAGCGGATGAAGGGCGAGCGTAGCGAGGTGATGGCCGGGATCGAGCGCTATGGCCGCCACCAGATCGATCTCGCCGCCAAGGTCAAGGCCGAGCAGCAGGAGCTCGATCGCATGCGCAGCGATCCCAAGGCCGATCAGACCAAGCTCGCCAGCGCCAACGACCAGCATGTCTGGAACCTGCGGGTGTTCGACGAGCGCCAGAAATCGCTGAGCTTCGTCTGCGAGGTGCCGACCATCATCGAGCGGCGCCTGTTCTCGCTCGCACGTCTGATCCAGGGGGAGCTGGAAAAGGGCCAGTAGGCCGGGCTACTGCTTGGATCGCTGCCAGATCCAATAGGCAGCGACGATGATCAGCGAGCCGACAAAGGCGGCGACGACATCCCGCAGCGAGATCGTTATCTGATCAAGGGCCGGGAACAGCCCGAACAGGCGGAACAAGATGCCGCCGACAAGGGCACCGGCGAGGCCGACGACCACGTTCCGTCCCAGGCCGAAGCCGCGGCGCTCAAAGGTCATCATGAAGCCGGCAAGGCTTCCGCCGATCAGGCCAACGACGATCCAGACGATGACTTGAGCAAGTGTCGGCATCTCCATCGCGAAATCCTTTCGCCCTTAAGGCGCGTCGAATTACGCCGATGACAATACTGCGTTGACAAGAATCAATGAAGAGGCAGCAGGCAGTAGGGAAGGGCGCTGCTCACTGCCTGTTGCCTATTGCCTATTCCTTCCCCTTCAGCCGCTCGGCGAGGCGAGAGGCTGCATCCGGCCACGCTTCGAAAGCGTGCTCGCGGCGCAGATCCTCGAGACCTGAGAGGGTGAAGGAGCGTGGCGTGGCAAGCTCCAGAACGAGCTGAGCCGGCGAGGCGTCCGTCCGTTCACGAATGATCGTCGCGGCCGGCTCTGGTCATCTGCGCGACCAGGAGCCGCGCGGCGGCAGGATCGAGCCCCTGGGACTCGGTCCAGTCGATCATGCAATGGATGAGCTCGTGGACCCAGCCGAAATAGCAGCCGATCACCGAGGCCGGAGCGAATTGCGCGTCCGCGGCGAGCGCGATCACCGGGCCGCATGGCTCGAGCAGCGCCCGGCATGTGGCGTCGTCGGGAAAGAGCAGCGTCGGGCTCTCGCCATAGGCCGCGGCGACGACCGGCATTGCCATGACCAGCCTTGCCGGCGCAACCACCGGCCGCAGAGCCGTGGCGGATACGCCGGCACAGAAGCTCAGCACGATCTGATCGCGGCGCAGGGCGAGCGGCTGCATCGCCTCGACGGCATGGAACGGCCGAACGGCCAGGATCACCAGCTCGCTGCGATCGACGATCGCCTGGTTGGAGTCGACGATCTCGAGATCGAAGCGGCGTCCTAGGTCGGCAGCGATCTCGCGATTGCGCGCCGACAGGAGGAAACTGGCATCGGCCTTCACCAGGGCCGGCAACACGTGCTGAATCAAATGACCGACGCCGATGATGCCGCAGCTGATCGTCCGTGCACGCATTTGGACCGCCGCCGTCAACCGGCCCGCAAGCGCTGCGCCTTTGCCGGGGGCCGGCCATAGCGGTAGCGCTCGTCGAGGCCAAGCGTAGCGATGATGTCGAGACCGGCCGCAAGCGCGCGCTCATCGAGCCCGGTCAGCGGACGCCGCAGATCGCCCGCCGGCATTCCAAGCGCCCGCATCAATGATTTGACGGCCACCGGATTGACGGCCGAGTAGGTGAAGTGAAGCAGCGGAAGCAGGCGCAGATAGGTATCGCGGAAGGCCTGCGCCTGACCGTCGCCGGCCCATGGCCGCGACATCAGAGCCATTTCGGCGGGCGCCAGATTGCCGGTCATATTCGCCGTCCCGTGGCCGCCCAATGCCATGGTCGGCACGATAAGCCCGAGATTGGGGCTGTCGCAGCACATGACCGATACGTCCGGTCGTGCCGCCAGGATCTGGGCGACTTGCGCGACGCGCGTGGTCGATTCCTTGTGCACCACGAAATTGGGGTGCCTGAAGAGGCGCAGGAGCGCGTCCGCCGGAAGGTCGGTCTTGACCCGCGGCGGATTGTTGTAGACCCCGAGGGGGAGATCGGTGGCGTCGGCGACGTCCAGGAAGTAGCGCTCGATATCGGGTTCGCTGGCGGCGATGTAGGATGGAGCGGCGAGGATCGCGCCATCGGCGCCTTCACTGCGCGCGAACTTCACCATCGCGTTGGTCTCGGCGGTGTTGTTGGCGGTGCAGCCGTAGAAGAACTTCATCGCGCCACGCCGCATCTTCACCGTCTGGCGAATGACGTCATGGCGACAAAAGGCTGACCTCGCCGGTCGAGCCGAGGATCAGCACCGCGGCCGTTCCATGCTCCTCCTGAAAGGCGAGGTTGGTGCGGAACCCTTCATAGTCGACGGTCCCATCGCCGTTGAACGGGGTGATGACGGCAACGAAGGAGCCTTCAATGCGGAGCTTTGCCATGAGCCTCAGACCCTTTGGTTGATTCACCTGCCATATTCGGCGGGCGCAATCGCCGAACGCAGCCAATTGATCAGCGTGACGATGTCGAACACCGGGAGCCGGAAGCAACGGGCAAGCGCCGCCGAGAAGGTTGGAAGATTGGCGCATTCGAGCACCAGCGCGCCGACCTCCGAATGGCGGCCGAGAAATGTCGCGACCACCTCCTCGATCTCGACGGCGAGCGCGTCGCGCTCGGGCGTGTCGGAGCGGCGAATATAGCCGTGGAAGCGTCCGTCAGGCGGCAGCCCGGCGATCGGCGTGTCGACTGCAGCTCCGGCGGCGGCGAGAATGTCGGGCGTGAGCCGCGCCCGGTCGAAGGTGACGATGCCGGCGCGCCGCCCCGGTGGCAGGAGGCGCTCGACGCTTGGCACCTGCAGCAGCGAGGAGGTGGCGACGGGGACATCGAGGCTCGCCGCCATGGTCCGTTGATGGACCGCCAAGAAGCCGCAGGTGGTGGTGATCGCATCGACGCGATCGCGCTCGATCATCTCCCGCGCGGCGGTGATGAAGGCACTCTCCAGCCCGCTTGCGCCGCGGTCGACGACGGCCGAAACGCTCGCCCCCTTGACCACGCCGATGCGGACCGGAAACGGCCAGGTCGCCGGATTGCTGGCGTCGCCGGGCAGCCGGGCAAATTGGCTGTCGAGCATCAGAATGCCAGTCGGCCCGCCATGCATGTCGATCGCCTGCTTGACCTGAAATCGGCCCTGAACCTACCGTCTTCACGCTCCGGATTGAAGAGGGGTCGCATGGCGATCGAATGCGATTACGTGATTGTGGGCGGTGGTTCGGCGGGTTGCGTCCTCGCCAATCGCCTGAGTGCCGATGGTGGGTCCAAGGTGGTGCTGGTCGAGGCGGGACGCGATACCCCGCCGGGCCGGGTCGAGCCCGAGATCCTCGACAGCTATCCGCGCATTGCCTATTTCAACCCGAAAAACATCTGGGCCGATCTCAGGGTGAGCCTGACGCCGGTGCCGCATAATGCGCCCGATACGGCCTTGCCGCCGCGGCGCTACGAGCAGGCACGGCTGATGGGCGGAGGTTCCAGCCTGAACGACATGCAGGCCAATCGCGGCACGCCGGACGATTATGACGAGTGGGCGACGTCGGGTGTCCCAGGTTGGGGCTGGCAGGACGTGCTCCCCTATTTCATTCGGATGGAGCGGGATCTCGATTTCGCGGGTCCCATGCATGGACGTAGCGGGCCGCTGCCCATCCGGCGCATAGCGGCGGAGGTCTGGCCGGGCTTCTCGCGGGCAGCGGCGGCAGCCTGCGCCGAGATGGGCTTTTCCGAAATTGCCGACCAGAACGGCGAATTCGGCCAGGGCTATTTCCCGGTGGCGATCTCCAACGTGAACGATCAGCGGGTGTCCTCGGCCATCGCCTATCTCGACGCGGAAACCCGGCGGCGCAGCAGTCTAAGGATTTTGGCGCACAGCCAGGTCACCCATATCCTGTTCGACGGGCGCGCAGCCACAGGTGTGCGCGTGATGCGGGACGGAGTCGCCGAGACCATCACGGCGCGCGAAATCATTCTCGCTGCCGGTGCGCTGCACTCGCCGGCCTTTCTGCTGCGCGCCGGGATCGGCCCGGCCGAAAAGCTCAGCCGCCTCGGCATTGCGCCATTGGTCGACCGCGAAGGCGTGGGGAGGAATCTGCAGGAGCATCCGGCGATCTCGATCTCGACGGTGATGGCCGAGACAGCGCGGCTGCCAAGCTCGCTCAGGCGGCACATTCATCTCGGTCTTCGCTATTCGTCGGGGCAGTCGGATGCGCTGCCTTGCGACATGTATCTCGTGGCGATGGCGAAGACCGGCTGGCATCCGGTCGGCGAGCAGATCGGCGCGCTGATGACGTGGGTCAACAAGCCCTATTCGCGCGGCCACGTCGGGCTCAGAACGGCATCGCCGCTCGACGAGCCGGAAGTGCAATTCGCGCTGCTTGCCGATGAGCGCGACTATGAAAGGCTGCGGTCGGGATTTCTGCTGATCGCACGGCTCTATGCAACCAGCGCAATGCAGGGTATCGCCCATCGCCCATTTCCAACGAGCTACAGCGAAAGGCTGCGCGATCTTGGAATCGTCAGCACCAAGAATCTGGTGTTGACGACAATTCTGTCGCGCCTGCTTGATGGTCCGGAATGGCTGCGGCGCCGGCTGATCGACCGGCTGGTCACTGAGGATCTGCCATTGTCCGAGCTTCTGCGCGACAACCGCGCGCTGGAACAGTTCATTCGCTCCAAGGTTCACGGGGTCTGGCACGCCAGCGGCACCTGTCGCATGGGTGCGGCAACCGATCCGGAGGCTGTCGTCGACTCGCATGGCCGTGTCATCGGTGTCCAGGGCTTACGCGTCGTCGATACGTCGGTCATGCCCTGGATTCCGCGAGCGAACACCAATCTTCCCACCATGATGATCGCGGAGAAGATGAGCGATCACATCCTGGCGGACAGAACCACACATGGGAGTATTGCAACATGAAGATGCGCAAGCTTGGCAGGCAGGGACTCGAGGTTTCGGCACTGGGTCTGGGCTGCATGGGCATGTCGGATTTCTATTCGGGACGCGACGATGCGGAGTCGGTGGCGACCCTCGATCGCGCCATCGATCTCGGCGTCGACTTCCTCGACACCGCCGACATGTATGGCGTAGGCCGCAATGAGGAACTGGTCGGGCGGGTCGTCCAGAAGCGGCGCGACGAGGTGGTGCTCGCCACCAAGTTCGGCAATGTCCGGGCGCCGGACGGCACATCCAAAGGCATCAACGGTCGACCCGACTATGTGCGTTCGGCCTGCGAGGCGAGCCTCAAGCGGCTCGGCCTCGAGGTGATCGACCTCTATTATCAGCACCGCGTCGATCCGGCGGTGCCGATCGAGGACACGGTCGGCGCCATGGCCGAGCTGGTGCGCCAGGGCAAGGTCCGCTATCTCGGCCTGTCGGAGGCGGCACCCGCCACCATCCGCCGTGCCCATGCGGTTCATCCGATCACGGCGCTTCAGACCGAGTATTCGCTGTGGAGCCGGGATCCCGAGGACGAGATCCTGCCGACCGTGCGGGCGCTCGGCATCGGCTTCGTTCCGTACAGTCCGCTGGGCCGCGGCTTTCTCACCGGCGAGATCAAATCGCCCGACGATCTGGCGAGCGATGATTTCCGCCGGAACAATCCGCGCTTTCAGGGCGCTGCATTCCAGAAGAATCTCGACCTCGTCGCGGAGATCAGGAGGCTCGCCGGTGCCAAGGGCTGCACCCCGGCGCAATTGGCGCTTGCCTGGGTGCTGGCGCAGGGCGACGACATCGTGCCGATCCCGGGCACCAAGCGCCGCAAATATCTCGAAGAGAATCTCGGCGCGCTCGATGTCGAGCTGAATGGCGATGATCTCGCGCGCATCGATCGTGCGCTGCCAAAGGGGGCGGCGACGGGTGCGCGCTACGCCGAGCCGCAGATGGCGGCGGTGAACCGATAACGATCGGATGGAGGACCATGCATGTCACGGCACATTCTCTTCTGCTTGGGATTGATCCTGGCAGTTCCCCCGGCGCAAGCCGCGGACTCCGCCAAGGCCGACCTGCGCTCGGCGGATGGCAAGGCGATCGGCAGCGCGACGCTTGCCGATACGCCAAAGGGTGTCCTGATCACGCTTTCTCTGAAGGGAGCGCCCGAGGGCGTTCACGCCTTTCATGTCCACGAGGTCGGCAAGTGCGAGCCGCCCTTCAAATCGGCTGGTGCTCATTTCAATCCCGACCACAAGAAGCACGGTTTCGTTGCCGAGGGTCCGCATGCCGGCGACATGCCCAATCTGCACATTCCGGCAGGCGGCACTCTCGAGCAGGAAGTGCTCAATCCAAACCTCTCGGTCTCTGGCATGCTCGACAGCGACGGGTCGGCGGTGATCCTCCATGCCAAGGCCGACGACTATAAGAGCGATCCGGCCGGCAATGCCGGTGACCGGGTGGCCTGCGGCGTCGTCGAGAAGGCCAGTCCGTGATGTCAGCGATCGATCGACACCGAGGCTGCCGAGGCCTCGGGCGGCGCGCGATCGCTGATCGCCGATTTGGCGGCGGGCACGAACAGGCCTTGGACCAGATCGCGCATCACCGGCTCGATTGCTGCTGAATCGGAGCGCGCGGCGAGGGTGCGGATCAGCGCATCGACCTCTTTGCGGCAGCTCTCCTCGGTAGCGCGAATGAGCAGGGTCGAAAGGCTCGCCTCCTTGTCGTGGTCGGCTTCGCGGGCGGCATAGGCGACCAGGCAGTTGCGGAGGTTGCGGACTGTTGCATCGCCCTTGATCCGCTTCCACGAAGCAGCCGATTTCAGCCGGGCAGATTGCGCGAGCTTGTCGCGCGCCGGATTGCGTACCGGCTTTCGCAAGCGGGGTTGCGGCTTGGCAACCGGCTCGGCTGTGATGCTGACGGCCTTTTCGATCTCGGGACGGACAATTGGGCGCGGTGTCGGCTGACGCATGTCGCGTCGCCAGAACCAATCTGTCATTCCGCTGGGCTGCCCGAAATTGGTTTGGGCTGGCGGATCGGGATAGTTCGGAAATTGCTGTGCCGCGACAGGGGTGGGGAAGGTCAGGCATCCGCCAAGGACGAGAAGTGCAAAACAGGCTGGATGGCGCCCGTGCATGATCGTAACCGCTGTGTTGGTGGAGCACGCACAACGACGCTACTGACCTCGCCCCGAGCCTGACCGACGACCGGGGCGTTAAGATGGCGAGCCCGACTCGTGTTGGGTCCTGTGGATAAAGGGCGGGGGCTGGTGCCGGCCGGCGAAGTGCAGCACAATGCCAAAGCCTTGATGCAATTGCTCATCTGTCCCCGCATGCGATCTGCTGTTGTCAGATACCAACACCGCCTTGCCAGGCCGGACGACCTGCCGGCCATGCGGGCGCTGATGGACCGCGCGATCAGCGAACTGCAAAGCGCGTTCCTCGACCCGGCGCAGATTGCTGCCAGCCGGGCGATCATGGGGCTCGATACGCAGCTCGTGGACGATGGGACCTATTTCGTGGTCGAGCAGGAGGGCAGGCTCGCCGGCTGCGGCGGCTGGAGCCGGCGCGCCACACTCTATGGGAGCGATGTGACGGTGGGGCGCAATCCGGCACTGCTCGACCCGGCGCGCGATCCGGCAAGGGTGCGGGCGATGTACACCGATCCAACAGAGGCACGCCGCGGCGTCGGGCGGCTCATCCTCAGCCTGTGCGAGAGCGCAGCGCGCTCGGAAGGATTTCGGCGGCTCGAACTGATGGCGACCATGGCAGCCGAGCCGCTCTACCGGGCCTGTGGCTTCGAGCCGATCGAGCGGCTTATTCATGACCAGGACGGGGTCGCGGTGCCGCTCGTCAGGATGTGCAAGGACCTGACATCGTCCTTATGAGATTCTTATACGGCGGCTTGTTCTCTCCTCTCGAACCTTTATGCCGGCAGCGATAGTTACTGCTCGCTTTCAACGCGGCAGCCGCCGCTAGCGAGGAGTTCTCCGATGCTCGACATCGTCATGCTGGCCTTGGGGCTTGGCTTCTTCGCCCTGTCCATCGGCTACGCCCATATTTGCGACCGGCTCTAGAGGAGGCGACCATGGCGTTCGACTATGTGCTGGCCGGCCTCGTGACGACAGGGCTCCTGGTCTACCTCACCTATGCGCTGGTGCGTCCCGAGCGATTCTAGAACGGTGCGATCATGACCATCAATGGCTGGATTCAAATCGCCATCTATTGCGCCATCGTGCTCGTGCTGGTGCAGCCGCTCGGCGCTTACATGACGAAGGTCTTCAATGGCGAGCCGACGTTTCTGTCGCCCATTTTGCGGCCTGTCGAGGTGGCGCTCTACCGGCTCTGCGGCGTCGAGGAGAACCGCGAGCAGCATTGGCTGACCTATACCAATGCGATGCTGCTGTTTCATGTCGGCGGCTTCATCATCCTCTACGCGTTGCTGCGGCTGCAGGGCTTCCTGCCGTTCAATCCGCAAGCGATGGGGGCGGTGCCCGAGGCACTCGCCTTCAACACCTCGGTCAGCTTCATCAGCAACACCAACTGGCAGAATTACGGGGGCGAGAGCACGCTCTTCTATCTCGTGCAGATGCTCGGCCTGACGCATCAGAACTTTCTGTCGGCGGCCACTGGCATTGCGCTGGCAATCGCGCTGACCCGCGGGTTTGCGCGTGCCTCGGCACGGACGGTCGGCAACTTCTGGGTCGACCTCACGCGCACCACTCTTTACGTGCTGCTGCCGATCTGCGTGGTCGGCACAATCGTGCTGGTGGCGCTCGGGGTGCCGCAGAATCTCAGCCCCTATGTCGAGTCGACGACGCTCGAGGGCGCCAAGCAGGTCATCGCGCAAGGCCCGGTCGCCTCGCAGATGATGATCAAGCATCTCGGCACCAATGGCGGCGGCTTCTTCAATGCCAATGCCGCACACCCTTATGAGAACCCGGGCGCCCTCACCAACCTGATCCATATCGTATCGATCTTCGCGCTTGGCGCCGCCTTGACCAATGTGTTCGGCCGCATGGTCGGCAATCAGCGGCAAGGCTGGGCGATTCTCGGCGCCATGGCGGTTCTCTTCATCGCCGGCGTGCTCGTGACCTATTGGGCGGAAGCCTCGGGCACCACCGCGCTCAATGCGCTCGGCCTCAGCGGCGGCAATATGGAAGGCAAGGAGGTGCGCTTCGGCATTCCGCTGTCGGCACTGTTCGCCGTCATCACCACCGCCGCCTCCTGTGGCGCCGTCAATGCGCTGCATGACTCCTTCACGGCGCTCGGCGGCATGATCCCGCTCATCAATATCCAGCTTGGCGAGATCATTGTCGGCGGCGTCGGTGCCGGCCTTTACGGCATGCTGCTGTTCGTCGTCCTGACGATCTTCGTCGCCGGGCTGATGGTCGGGCGCACGCCGGAATATGTCGGCAAGAAGATCGAGGCCAAGGAAGTCAAGATGGCGATGCTCGCCGTGCTGATCCTGCCGCTCATGTATCTCGGCTGGACGGCGGTGGCGACGGTGCTGCCCTCGGCGGTCGCTTCGATCGCCAATCCGGGGCCGCATGGCTTCACGGAGATTCTCTACGCCTATGTGTCGCAAACCGGCAATAACGGCTCGGCCTTTGCCGGCCTGACCGGCAACACGCCGTTCTACAACATCACCGGCGGAATCGCGATGCTGGTCGGGCGATTCATCATGATCGTTCCGACAATGGCCATCGCCGGTTCGCTCGCCGCCAAGAAATCGGTTCCGCCATCAGCGGGGACCTTCCCGACCACCGGGGGCCTGTTCATCGGCCTCCTCGTCGGGGTGATCCTGATCGTCGGCGGGCTGACGTTCTTCCCGGCGCTGGCGCTCGGCCCTGTCGCCGAGCACCTGGCGATGGTCAACGGCACCCTGTTCTGAATGGCTTTCGCGGAGCATCTTCGATGACAAACTCGACACTTCGCCAACGCATTTCCGCCTCGGCCATGCTCGATCCCGAGATCGTCTGGCCGGCGGTGGGCTCGGCCTTCGTCAAGCTCGATCCCCGGCAGATGATCAAGAACCCGGTGATGTTCGTGGTGGAGACGGTGGCCCTGCTCACGACGGTCCTGTTCATCCGCGACCTTTCCATCGGCGCTGATCAGCTCGGCTTCAGCTTTCAGATCATTCTCTGGCTGTGGATCACGGTGATCTTCGCCAATTTCGCCGAGGCGGTGGCCGAAGGGCGCGGCAAGGCACAGGCCGCCGCCCTGCGCCAGACCCGGGAGAAGCTGTTCGCCAAGCTCATCACCGACGTGCCGAAGAACGTCTACGTGCCGATCAACGCACTCGAGCTGTCGCCTGGCCAGCTCGTGCTGGTCGAAGCGGGCGACCTCATCCCGTCCGACGGCGAAGTCGTCGAGGGTGTCGCCTCGGTCAACGAGGCAGCGATCACCGGCGAGTCTGCGCCGGTGATCCGCGAGGCCGGCGGCGACAGGTCGGCGGTGACCGGCGGCACGCAGGTGCTGTCGGACTGGATCAAGGTAAGGATCACGGCGGCCCCAGGCTCCACCTTCCTCGATCGAATGATTTCGCTCGTCGAAGGCGCCGCACGGCAGAAGACGCCGAATGAGGTCGCGCTCAACATTCTCCTCGCCGGGC
>JBKOZY010000226.1:0-7076 GCA_046726135.1 Pseudomonadota bacterium
ACCCCCGGGAGCGCCTCGAGAGCGGCGCGGTCGCGCGGGACTTCGCCGCCATGCTGCTCGATCAGCGCCTTGGACAGGGCGATGACGTTCTTGGCCTTTGTGCGGTAGAGGCCGATCGAGCGAATGTGCGCGATGAGCTTGTCCTCGCCCAAAGCCACCATCTTCGCCGGCGTGTCGGCCAGTTGAAACAGACGCGCGGTGGCGCGGTTCACCCCTTCATCGGTGGCCTGGGCCGACAGCACAACGGCAACCAGCAGCGTATAGGTGTTGACCGCGATCAGCTCGCCCTTGGGCTCCGGGTCGGCGCGGGCGAAACGATCGAAGATTTCGGCGATCTCGGCCCGGGTCAGTCTGGAGCGGCGCGGCATGTGGCGTTCCCTGTTGAGGCAGTCGGCGGCAGGCAGTAGGGAAGAGCACCGCATGATGCCTAATGCCGATTGCCTAATGCCTACCTTGACGGCGGTCGAAGGGAAATGGGAGACCGTAATGCGTGGTCAGCGGGAAACCTTCATTCTTCGTCCGAACAGCGCGCTCGGGCACCGGCAGTTCATCCTCCTCGTTGCCTTTCTCGGGATCATCAGCGCGGTCGCCGGCGCGGCGTTCGCGGCTCTTGGCGCCTGGCCGGTGCCGATCTTTTCGAGCCTCACCATGGCGCTCGTCATCCAGTCTCTCGCGCGCAGCATGGCGGCGTCGCAGGAATGCGAGACCGTGACGATCGATGACGAGCGGCTGGTGTGGACCAGCGTCAAGCCGGCGCAGCCGGCCCGACGACTCGAATTCGCTCGATGCTTCGTGCGGGTCAGCCTCGAGCTCGACAGGCGACGCGACATGGTCGGGCGGCTGCTGCTGCAGTCGGCCGGCCGGTCGCATGAGATCGGGCGGTTTCTCGGCGGCGAGGAGCGGCAGGCCTTTGCCGCGGCGCTCCGGGCCGCGTTGGAAGGCGGTAGCGGTAGGCAGTAGGCAGGTAAGCAGTAGGCAGGTAGGCAGTAGGCAGTGGGGAAGAGCACTGATCACTGCCTAATGCCTAATGCCTAATGCCTAATGCCTAATGCCTAATGCCTCTCACTTGTCCAGCACCTCGCGGCCGCCGATCCGGCTGTTGGCTTTCAGCCGATAGAGGATGGGGACACCGGTTGCGAGCTCGCGGCTCAGGATCTCGGCCGGCGACAGGCCTTCCATCCCCATGATCATCGCGCGGAGCGAATTGCCATGGGCAACCACAATGATGCGCTTGCCATCGAGGATATCGGGGAGAATGTGGCGAAGATAATAGGGCACGGTGCGCGCCAGAGTGTCCTTCAGGCTCTCGCCGCCGGGCGGCGGCACGTCATAGGAGCGGCGCCAGGCCTGGACCTGCTTCTTGCCCCAGCGCGCCGCCGCATCATCCTTGTTGAGGCCGGTCAGCTCGCCATAATCGCGCTCGTTGAGGGCGCTGTCGCAGACCGTCTCGAGGCCCGGCTGGCCGATCTCCTCGAGGATCAGCGCCAGCGTGTCCTGGGCACGGACCAAACAGCTGGTATAGGCCTTGTCGAAGACCAGGCTGCGCTCGTTGAGCCGCCGTCCGGCTTCGCGGGCCTCGCTCTGCCCCAGCTCGGTCAAGGGAGGATCCTGCCAGCCGGTGAAGAGGTTCTGCAGGTTCCACGCGCTTTGACCGTGCCGCACCAGCACGCAGATCCGTTCCATCCCGCTCATTCCCCGCTAAGATCCAGAACATCCATCATGGTGTAGAGGCCGGGCTTGCGGGGATAGGCCCACAAGGCCGCGCGCAGCGCGCCGCGGGCGAAGATGTCCCGCGATTCGGCGCGATGCGTCAGTTCGATACGCTCGGCTGGGCCGGCAAAGACCACCGAATGCTCGCCGATGACGCTGCCCCCGCGCAATGCCGCAAAGCCGATGGCCCCGGGCGGACGCGGGCCGGTATGACCGTCGCGGCTGCGGATGGCGCACGCGCCAAGCTCCACCGCGCGCCCGGCAGCGGCGGCATCGCCAAGGAGCAGCGCGGTGCCGCTCGGGGCGTCGACCTTGTGACGGTGGTGCATTTCGACAATCTCGATATCGAAGTCATCGCCCAGCGTCTGAGCGACGCGGCGGACCAGGGCGGCGAGGAGATTGACCCCGACGCTCATATTGCCCGAGCGCACGATACGGGCATGGCGGGCGGCGGCGGCGATCGCGGCATCGTGCTCGGGCTTGAGGCCGGTGGTGCCGAGGACATGGACGATGCGCGCCTGGGCGGCGAGCTCGACCAGCGCCAGCGAGGCGCCGGGGGTGGTGAAATCGACGACGGCATCGATGCCGGCGAGGAGAGCCGGCGCATCGGCGGTGACGGCGACGCCGATCGGTCCGATGCCCGCCAGCGCGCCGAGATCGGCGCCGAGATGCGGCGATTGCGGCGCCTCGAGGCCGCCGGCGACAACGATTCCCGGCGTTTCGCGCGCCACCCGGGTCAGGGTACGCCCCATCCGGCCGGCGGCGCCGGCAATGGCAAGCTTGAGCGTGTCCATCGGCATGCTCTAGCAGCACCCATCAACAGAAGAAAGGCCGGCCCCGGAATGGGTGGCGTGCGGCCAGATTTCGGCCAAGAACCCATGCCAATCGGCTGACGTGAAGGGGAGTTCGAGGGGATGTCCAGGCTGATCATGGCCGCCATGCTGGCGGCATTCATGGGTGTCGCCGCCATTGCCGGCCAGGCCGCGGCGGCGGGCGGGTACAAGGCTTATGCCGACGCGTTGGTCGCCAAACCGCCGGACGGGGTGAAATTCAGGCCTGATCTCGAGACCTATCTCGACGGGCTCGCCTCCAGCACGCGGCGCGGTGCCGGCCATAAGCGGCTCGCCGCCAATGAGCGGCTGAAGCGGGCGGCGCGGGCCCAGGCGCTCGACATGGCGCTCGGCCAGTATGTCGGCCATGATTCGCGCAATGGCTACCGCTTCAGCCAGCGCTTCGCCGCCTACGCCGATCCGGCAGCGGTCGGCTATCATGGCGAGAATGCCGCCCGCGACCGGCGGCGGGGCAGCGTCGACGAGGCGAGGGCGCGCCGGCTGTTCGGGCAGTGGCTCGACTCGAGCGGGCACCGCCGCAACCTGCTGAACCCGGCCTATGGCTATATCGCGACCGGGGCGGTGCAGGTCGGCGACGCGCTCTATGCGGTGCAGATCTTCTGGCAATACGAGGCGCCGCCCGCGACCGCCACCTCGAGCAGCAGCACGGGTGCGGCGACGTTCTATTGATGGTGCGGCAGCGCGCCGCCATAGGCGAGGCCGAGCAGGACCGCCCCGAGCAGCACGCGGTAGATGACGAAAGGCAGGAAGCTGTGGCGGCGGATGATCGCCATCAGGAAGGCGATGGCCGCGAGCGCGGTCAGGAAGGTCAGGCCGCCGGTGATCACCGCATCGAGGCCGATCGGCTGGCGCTTCTCGATGGCATCGCCGAGGATCAGCACGCCGGCGGCGGCAGTTGCCGGGATCGACAGCAGGAAGGAGAAGCGCGCGGCGTCGGGGCGGGCAAAGCCGAGCGCCCGGGCAGCCGTCATGGTGATGCCGGAGCGGCTGGTGCCGGGCACGAGGGCGAGCGCCTGGGCAGCGCCGATGGCCATCGCCGATTTGAGGTCGATGTCGTCGATGGTCCTGCGGAACCGCCCGAATGTGTCGGCAAGGTAGAGCAGCACGCCGAAAATGATGGCGTTCCACGCCACCAGCACCGGGCTGCGCAGGGCGTCGGAGAGGCCGGTCAGTTTGAGCAGCGCCCCGACAATGACGATGGGCACGGTGCCGGCGCCGATATAGAGGGCCATGCGGCCCTCGGGTGTCAGCTGACCGGTCACCAGGACCAGGAGGCCGCGCAGGAGTGCGACGACGTCGCGCCAGAAATAGACCAGAACGGCGAGCAGCGACCCCATATGGGTCATGACATCGACCACCACGCCCTGGTCCTCCCAGCCGGTCAGGGCGGGCACCAGGATGAGATGCCCGGAGGAGGAGATCGGAAGGAATTCGGTGATGCCCTGGATCAGGGCGAGTACGATGATCTGCGCGATCGACATGCAGGTCCCCGATGGCGCGCCGCTGGCTGCAGTCCCCTTGGCGAGGCCGATTCGAGGCTCTATACCCCCACGGATTGAACCATGGCCAGACTGTTTCACTTTCCTCTCGACCCGTTTTGCCGGCGCATCCGGCTGTCGCTCGGCGAATATGCCAGGGATGCCGCGCTCGTGGAGGAGCGCCCCTGGGAGGGTCGGCCGGAGTTTCTCGACCGCAATCCGGCAGGGCTGCTGCCGATTTTCGAGGACGATGACGGGACGTCAGCGGTCGGCATCGAGGCGGTCGGGGAATATCTCGACGAGACACGCGGGCCGAGTCTGCGCTCGCTTTACGGGTCGACGCCGGCGGAGCGGGCCGAGACGCGGCGGCTCGTTGCGTGGTTCGACCAGAAGTTCCATGGCGAGGTCTCGGCGCCGCTGATCGCCGAGAAGGTGGTGCGCCGCCATCTGCCGCGCGAGGCGGGCGGCGGCCCGCCCGAGATGGCACCGGTGCGGCAGGCGCTGGCGGCGATCCGGGCGCATCTCAACTATATCGGTTTCCTGGCCGATAGCCGGAACTGGCTCGCCGGGGCTGACCTGAGCGCCGCCGATCTCGCGGCGGCAGCGCATCTCTCGGCGGTCGACTATCTCGGCGATGTGCCCTGGGAGGAGAATGCCGACGCCAAGGCGTGGTACCAGCGGATCAAGTCGCGGCCAGCCTTTCGCCCGCTGCTCGGCGATCAGATCCGGGGGGTATCGCCCCCGCCCGCCTATGCCGATCTCGACTTCTGACAGCATCGCTTCGGCGACGGCGACCCTGCCGATCGAATCGCGGATCAAGGCCGAGGCACGGGCGCTCGGGCTCGCCGCGGCCGGCATTGCCCGCCTCGATGATGACCCGGAGACGGCGCGGCGCTTCGACAGCTTCGTCGCCGCCGATCTCCAGGGCGACATGGACTGGCTGATGAGCACCGCGGCGCGTCGGCGCTCGGCGTGCGCGCTGTGGCCGGAGGCTGAGAGCGCCATCATGGTGGCGCTGAATTACCGGCCGGAGGTCGACCCGATGCAGCGGCTCGACCATGCCGAGTGCGGCGTCATCTCGGTCTATGCGCTGGGACGCGACTACCACGACGTGCTCAAGAGCAAGCTCCGGCAGCTGGCGGGGTGGCTGGCGCGCACCACCTCCTCGCCGGTCAAGATCTTCGTCGACACCGCGCCGCTGATGGAGAAGCCGCTCGCCGCCAAAGCCGGCATTGGCTGGCAGGGCAAGCACACCAATCTGGTCAGTCGCGAGCTTGGCTCGTGGACCTTTCTCGGAGCGGTGTTGACCACGCTCGCGCTCGAGCCCGATCCGCCGCATGAGGATCGCTGCGGCCGCTGCCGCGCCTGTCTCGACATCTGTCCAACGGCGGCGTTCCCCGCGCCCTATCGGCTCGATCCGCGGCGCTGCATCTCCTATCTCACGATCGAGCATAAGGGGCATATCGACCGCGAGTTCCGCAAGGCGATGGGCAACCGGATCTATGGCTGCGACGACTGCCTGGCGGTGTGCCCGTGGAATAAATTCGCCAGCGCCGCCGCCGACGCCAGGATCAGGGCGCGCGACGAACTCGTGTCGCCTGGGCTCGAGCAGCTGGCGGCGCTCGATGACGCGGCATTTCGCGCGCTGTTCACCGGCTCGCCGGTGAAGCGCACGGGGCGCGACCGCTTCGTGCGCAATGTGCTGATCGCCATCGGCAATTCCAACGAGCCGCGGCTCGCCGCGACCGCCGCGCGTTTGCTCGATGACCGCTCGCCGCTGGTGCGGGCGATGGCGGTGTGGGCGCTGGCGCAGCTCTGCACGCGCGACAGCTTTGCTGAGCTCGCGGCAGTTCATCTGCCGCAGGAATCCGATGCGGCGGTGCGGGAGGAGTGGAGGGCGGTGCATTGAGGCTGCTCGGCTTCGGCCATGGCTATGTCGCAACCGCGCTGGCCGAGGCTCTCGTCCCCTCAGGCTTCGCGATCGCGGGGACGCACCGCAGCGAGGCCCAAGTCGCTGCATTGGCGGGGCAGGGGCATCGGGCCCATCGCTTCGACGGGACGCAGCCGGTCGCGGCAGAGGCGCTGGACCGGGTCACCCATGTTCTGCTGTCGATCCCGCCCGACGATGATGGCGATCCGGTTCTGCGCCATCATCGTGCGCTGCTCGGGGCGCGCGCCGATCAGCTCCAATGGGTCGGTTACCTGTCGACGACCGGGGTCTATGGCGACCTGGCCGGCGGCTTCGTCGACGAGACCTCGCCGCTCCAGCCGGTCACCGCCCGCGGGCGCCGGCGGGTGGCGGCGGAGGCGGCATGGCTGGCGATGCGCCGGGAATTCGGCTTGCCGGTCCATATTTTCCGGCTGGCGGGGATCTATGGGCCTGGACGAAATCAGCTCGCAGCGATCCGCGACGGCACGGCGCGGCGCATCGTCAAGCCGGGACAGGTGTTCTCGCGCATCCATGTCGACGACATTGTCGGCGTTCTGACGGCCTCCATGGCGCGGCCGCGCCCCGGCGCGGTCTACAATGTCTGCGACGACGAGGCGGCGCCGCCGCAGGACGTGGTGGCCTATGCGGCGCGGCTCCTCGGTCGCGACCCGCCGCCGGAAATTCCCTTCGAGGCGGCGGCGCTGACGCCGATGGCGCAAAGCTTCTTTGCCGAATCGAAGCGGGTGTCCAACCGGCTGGTCAAGGACGAGCTCGGCTACCGCTTCCGCTATCCGACCTATCGGGAGGGGCTCAAAGCGCTTGTCGCCGGCAGCAACTGAAGGTTGCGCATCAAGGAGGGCGCTGCTATACTCGCGAGAAGCGCCGATTTCCTCCAGGGTGACTATGAGGCGATCAAATGCCGTCTGCGGTCGTCATCGAGAGACCGAATTTTACGAGGGCACGCCGAGATGCCCTCGACATTCTAACCAAGTCGGGGATCGAGGTGCCGCCGGTAGACCCCGTGACAATATCCCGCGAAGTTGGACTGGCCGTATACTTTGCCCGCTTTTCGGGCGAACACGTCAAAGTGTCCGGATTTTATGACTC